>CAZJQN010000029.1:0-31543 GCA_964548125.1 uncultured Bacteroidales bacterium
GCCGATTTCACTTTGTTCCATCGGGGTTAACCCGGTTGAATTTGTTAATTCATGGCACTTCGGTATTACATATCAGGAGTGTAAATGAAATCATGCATTGTATGTAAGTCTTCTGCACAAAGGCTTCCGGAGCAACCCCGCCGTAAAAGCGATTTTCAGGTCACATAGAACGCTTTTCAATGCCGTAATGCGGATTCATCCTACTTTTCAAAGGAGAACCTGTACGTTTCATTTTTCTTCGGAGAGGTATCAAATATGGTTGCGGAAGTTATATATACACGGGTTCCCTGTGATTCCTGACGTTTTTCCCCTGTAACCACAAGCCGCACCGTATGGTTACCCGGCTCAAGGCCCGTAACATGCCAGATACTTGCTGTATGCTGCTGATTGGCATAATCATAATACGTATCAATTGTCCGGTGAAGTTTCCCGTCAACATATATATCAGCCTTACCGCCATCCCTGAACCAGTTTCCTTCGATGGAAATACCGGTTCCCTGAAATTCCAGTACCACTTCATCACCTTTTGAGGAAGCATACATAGATTGCCTGATCTTCTGATTGTTCTGTTCAATTTCGAAAGGCTTCCAGCTTCCCTTAAAGGACCATGCACCTGAGTCAAAAACCGAAATTTTCTTTGAAAAGACCAGGTTCGGGAATGAAACTTCCAGGGCTGGAGCTACAGGCTTCTGTGTTTTGATTTTTATCTCATCCTCACCAGTTTCACCGCCATTTCTGGCAATCAGCTCAAGGGCATATTTATAAGTGTTGGCCACCGCCGTATTAAATGTGTAGTTGGTGTGAATAAAAACCGAATCAGCCACACTGCGCACACCTTCCTGCATATATTCAGGCAGTCCGCTGAAACCTTTTATTACTCCCAGCACAGCCAGAGCATTGGATGGATTGCAGTCGGAATCCTGACCGCAGCGGGTTGCAATTTCCAGTGTTTTCATAGGATCGCCTTCTCCGTACAGAAGGCCCATGGCAATGTAAGCTCCGTTCAGCTTGGCGTCGATATTAAACGGATCGCCTGCCCCGCAAATGTCCACATCGCCCCACTTTGCCTCCAGTTCCTTCCATGCAGATTTCCAGTCGGAAGGATAATGTCTGTGCAACGTTATTACATCCTGAATGATTTTGTAATAATCGCTTTCCACAGGAAGTGACCTGAGTGCTTTTTCAATGATTTTGCTGATATCGGATTCAAAGAAAGCTTCGGCGTATAAAGCGGCGACAAAAACGCCACCATATACACCGTCGCCGTAATTCATTATATGCCCTATTTTATCGGCTAACTTCAGGGCTGTTTGCGGCATACCCGGACACATAAATCCGATATAATCTGCTTCGATCTGAAAATCAATATCATCGGCATGAATATTGTACTCAGGGCTTCCTGAGGCAGGAGGGAATATGCTGTCGTAGTAGTTTTTCCGCGCCTGCATATTCGCATGCCACAACCAGTAACCGGCTCTGGCAAACATTTCGTGAAACATTCTGGCCGGAGCATCAATGCCGTACTGGTCCATTGTCATCATAAAGGTGAGCTGAACATACAGATCGTCCTGCCATATGCTTCCTTTTATATCGGCAGGTGTCCAGTGAATTGAATCCTCAAATATCCTGTTCATGGCATGGAATTCGGTCGGAGCGCCGTACGTAACCCCTATCATTTTGCCAGCCCAGCCTCCGGCAATCTTGTCTTTCAGAACATCCTGACGGATGGTTTTGTACTCCTTTTCCTGTTTACAGCCAGCAAATGCTATAAGAAACAGAAAAATAAAAAGATACTGAACTGATAATGTTTTTTTCATACTTTGTGTTTTTGTCTGTTATACAATCGATGTTCGTTTTCACCAGATACCACATGCATTCATTTCTGCAGCACATGTAAAATGACGTAAGAAGATTACTATGACGGCTGAACAAGCCGTTTTTTGCCCGGAATCCCTATAACAGCAGATCAGGTTCGATTTGCGGATTTCTGGCTTGCTTTTGTGTATAGAAATAAAGGACGTGGTACGTTTCCTCACTATCAATAGCTCATCAGTTACCAAACCTGTGGAAAAGAATCTGTCCATAAAGGAATTATTTCATAACAGCCTTCCGGTTAGATGCATTAACATATCCCCCTTTCCCGTTGATAATGCTTTTAACAATACTTTCCCTATTTCCGTTTAACCAGAAGATTACTTTGTGGTAAAATGAATCTTCCAGAGCCGGAGGTGTTTCAATCGCCTGGTCGACAATAATTGGTGCATCATAAAATACGTTATAAATTCCAAGACCCCAGGCATGGTGATTTTTAACAGAGTCAGCAACTTTGTACGAGGCATACCCATACGTAGTGTCGTGTTTCCATTCCTCCGACGATGGTGGATCATACGGCATTTCGCTCTGATAAAAGTACACCCGGCCATTTTCTCCGCTCCATATAGTCTGGTATTCCTGAAAATGCTCATTAAACAGACCATAAACAGTAACATTGTTACCATTAACAACCAGACCATTGGCACACCTGTTTTTGTTCCAGCCCACTCCGTTACCATGGTCAGCTCTCCAGATCCATATATGATCAACAATAACATCATTACTGTTGATCGTTATACAACGGTTTGCATTTCCTTCACGTGCACCTCCCACCCGAAAAAACAAGTCAAATAAGAAAGAGGGATTGGATTTATGATCATTGACTGATCCCGGTTCTCCAACCTGCATTAAAGTTTCTGAAGGGATTTTCCCCGCATCAATCAGCAAACCTGCAACAGTAATGCCGTCTTTGTCAGAAATTTCAATGACCGTGTTTCCATTCAATGGTATTAATGTTGGAAACCCCATCCCGATGATCACTGTTTCGGGATAGTAAACCCGGATGTTTTCGGAGAGAAAATAAATTCCCGGAGTAAAAAGGATATGCTTCCGTTTACTCAGGGCTTTGTTAATAGATTGTGAATTGTCTACGGAAGCCCTTGCAATATAAAAATCCTTCAATGTAAGTGTTCTTTCCTTTTGGAATTGCTTCCAATCAACACCGCATGAATTTTTTTTGATGCCGGGAACCTTCAGCATCAGTTCTTTTCCCGAAAATACCCAGTAGGGTTTTTCACGAACTTCCGGGGTTAATGGAATGGTTGTATATGGCTTCACTGGCCAGTCTTCTGCAGGTGCGTTTATTGTCCCAACGTATACCATATTCCAAACTCCGCCGATCCATTTATTGAAAACAGAATTTCTTGTCAGCCATTGCTGTTGTGAACCGGAATAGACTGTCCCGTCGATTCTGCAATTGGCCATAAAGCCTCCGCTGGAAGGACCATCAAACAATTTCAGGTCGCCCTTGATATAAACACGCCGCAAAGGAGAGGCCTGGGAAACAGCCCAGGTATTTACTGAATCGGAAGCCGGTATGATGGTAATGTTTTCCGCCGCCCGCCAGAAATTACACAACACATGTCCCCCATGCGATGCAACTGATCGAACAGTTCCCACAATAATCGTTTCTTCCGGAGAGGTACCTAGCCCCATAACATGTGTATAGTATCCCACTTTCACGTCAAGATAATAGACTCCTGGTTTGAAGAGCAGTGCATACCGATTCTCGGTAAACTCATTTTCTGGATATAGCTGACCGGAATATATTGTATCGATGAGTGACTGAATTTCGGACATATCCATTGAAGGATCAAAAACAAATACATTTTTACCAAAAGGCGAACGGTTGTAACGGGAAACATATTCTCCTGCTCTTCCAGACAACGGGATAGGTGAATTTCTCTTAAAAGACTGGGCATAATTCCTCTGCTGGTAATAAATAATAAAACAAGAACTTATTATCATTGACCACCAAATTCTATTCATCATTTTTTAAATTTTATATGATTGAATAATAAAATGGAGGAGACAACGTATTGGCTCCTCCAAATATACTTATTAGTAGCAGAATTATTTGACCGATACAAAATTACCTCATGGCTTCAGCCACCAGGGAACCTGATTGATTCCGTCATATCCTCCGTACTGTTCATCAATGGCCTTTTTATAGTTTTCGGGGTTAGAGACTTGTTCGTCGGTAGGATATTTCCAGCGTTTCGGATATACGGTTCTGTCATCGGGATTCATGCTAGTATTCGGATCCAGAGGAAATTCGGGGTATCCGGTCCGCAGGAACTGAGCATAATTTAAACCATTACCCTGGAAAAAGTCAATGAGCCACCTCTGATACCAGATCTGGTGCAACCGATCTTCCTTGGTTCCTGAAGTTGCATAGGCTGCAGCACCAGTGAAATAATTGTCGATATATGCCTGATCAATAGCCATGCCATGGGTATAAGCCGCAGGAGCAGAAGGCAGGGTTCTGTAAAAATCGAGCATAGCCCTTACACCGTTCTCATAGTAGTCTTTTGCATTCCCTGTAACCCATCCTTCCTCGATGGCTTCAGCAATAATGAAACATTGTTCGGCATAGGTAAACTTGAACATTGGATCACCAGCCCTGAAATCTCTGTACCGTTTATTGATCAGGGAATACATGCCATTCTGATTGTTAACTGAAAGTTCCTCAGCTATTAATTCCGTAGGTGCACCCACGTATGCATCAAAATCGCTTTCCAGCTTACCTGCAGCGATCTGAGCAGGAGCAGGTTCTGCAAAATAAAACAACCTGCGGTCCTGCAATTGGATTAATCCATCAACAACGAGTTTTGACAGGGCGATGTATTTTCTCCTGTCTTCTCCGTTCCAGAAAGGATGAGATGCGTTGGGGTTATCAGAATATGCCAGCTGGAAATTGTCAGCATTTCCGGTCATCAGGTTGCCAGATGCCACAATCTCAGCAAACCGGGCCTTCTGTGCCGCTGTTGCTTTTTTACTGATGGTCTGAATAACCTTCAACTGCATGGCATTGCATAGCCTGCGCCATTTGGCAGCATTTCCGCCCAGCATTATGTCACCATTGAAATTTGCACCATTGGCAAAATATTCTTCAGCGGCTTTCAGATCATCCAGAATTTCCTGAAATACATCCTGCTGTTTATCATATTTGGGTCTGACTATTCCTTCTTCTGCCTTACCCGCTTCAGAATAAGGAATATCGCCCAGGTCCAGTGTCGTCCAATAGCCGTACCAGGCTTTCATGAACAGGTACAGGCCTTTAAGGGAAGATTCATAAGGGGCACCAGCCGCAAATTCAACTGCCCTTTTCAGATCGGTAAGATTTTTAAACGATCCGAAACCGCCATATGGCCAGTAAGAGTAATAGTATTGATACGGGTTTGGGTTTGGTTCACAAATAGCAGTATGCTTGCAAAACAAATTTCCCGTACCAAAGTCGGTTGGATTTGGATTCCAGAACCTGAAGGAATTTTTCAATACCTGTGTAACAAGCATTTCAGGGGCAACTGATGCTGGTGCATCCGGATTCGTATTTAATTCCTCAAACTTACTGCAAGAAAATGTAAGAAAAAGAGAAATTATGATTAGAAAGATATGCTTGAACTTTTTCATAACTGAACAGAATTAGAAGGTAAGTTTAACATTAAAGCCCACGTATCTGACGGAAGGATCCTGGAAATCGGATGCACCGCCCGCGTTGGTTCCATAAAGGCTGTTTTCGCCTCCGTCTGGATCTGAATAAACAAAGTCTTTTGCCCAGAGCAAAATATTCTGGCCAACAAAGCTGACCGAAGCAGATTTTGCCAGCTTGGGAATGAATTTGCCCGGAAGATCATAGGTTAAAGATACTTCGCGCAATTTCAGAAAGGTCTTCGAATAAGCGTCAGCCCTGGTTCCGCGGCCACCCCATGCACTGCTATTATGCAAATCAATGACATATTGCTTATAGGTGGTATAAACATCATTAGGCGCATATTCACGGGTATCGCTCGTGATGTTGCCAAACTGATCATAGGTAACCGAACCGGAAACCACCTTAACCCCCTTTCCGAGGAAGTTTCTTGAACCAGGAGTAGCAACATCAAATTCTCTTTCTTTAGTAACAGATTTCGGATGAACACCCGCCTGCCACATATAGCTTTCTGTACGTTCCGTAATGAGACCACCAACCACTCCATCCATTGAAATGAATAAGGTGAAATTTTTAAACCTCAAGGTCGAATTCAGACCCCAGATCCAGTCAGGATCATAAAATCCAAACCGTGAATCATACTGGCTCGTCATGAGTCTTCCATTGTTGAAGATATATTCTCCGGTAGCAGGCACTTTCACAAAATCTTTGCTCACAAAAGCATCAACACGTTCACCTACCTTGACCCATGGTTTGTTGTCTGAATACACGGAATCCAGTTTAGTGTAGTAACGGGCATAGGTTGTCCAGTTAAGACCCAGATCCCACTGCAGATCCCTGCCTCTCACAGGAGTAGCGTTAACAGCCACTTCCCAGCCACGACGGGATATTTCCTCATCGATGTTTACATAAAAGCTCGTATAGCCTGACGCTGAAGAAAGGGGAGCGCTCTTCAGGAAGTTGTACATGTGTTTGTTGTAGTAAGCAACATCAACTGAAAGACGGTTTTTAAATACGACACCCTGCAAACCAACTTCAAATGTTGTAGCCGTTTCAGGGAGAACATTTGGGTCGTACAGTGAGGAAGGTGCCGTTGCTCCATTCAGCGTATTCCATGTAGAACTATTTAATGTAAACGTACTATTTATAGCATAAATTGCCGGAGGAGTCTTTGACATTGTCCATGATCCCCTTAGCTTTAACAGGTCAAGCCAGCTTTTTGTTCCCGGAAGGAGCTCTGACAGGATAAAGCTGGAAGAAACAGAAGGGTAAAAATATGAACGTGTGGTTTCCGGTAATGTTGAGCTCCAGTCATTTCTTCCTGTTGCTTCAATATAAACCAGTTTGTTCCACGACAGAGCCAACCTGCCGAATAAAGAGTTCACCTGTTGGCGGTAGGTGCTCTGCGATATTGTCGGAGGATTTACCGAGGCTTTGATGGAGAAAAATCCAGGAACAGAAATTCCGCCTACGGTCTGGGCATACATATTATAATCCTGCGTATAGTAAATTGTTCCGCCAGCCAGGTATTCGATACCGAACTTGCCAAAAGTTTTATCACCTGTTAACAGCAGGTCATTGTTCATACTAAGACCCTGGGTCTGGCCAATATTATACCCACCTGTCCATGCCCCGTTCCAGGTATATGGGTTTCCGGGAATAGCCGTGTTCCCCGTGGATGTGTATGAACCCCAGGAAACTCTCTGCACACCTCTGTCAGTATAAAAATCAAGACCAGAACGAATGCTGGCTTTGAGCCAGTCAGTTATCTGATAACTGCTTAATACATCTGCATTAAAAATGTCACGTGATACTTCGTTGGTTCTCTCATACCTGTCGAAATAAGGGTTGTTTGGTCCTGACCGGTATGTCCAATTCTGTGACTGCTTTGGTACGAGCCAGTAATCTTTATAATCCCGGATGTCGAAATCGCTGGGAGTCCAAATAAGAAGGGAATACATTGGGTCGTAAGACGTATATCCATTGGAACCCATGTTGGGAGAATACCTCCGTGCATAGGACAAATTGGAACTGATTTTGAATCTTCCAGCATTGACATCTCCGCTTAATTTGTAAGCATATTTATCCAGCATGGAATTAGGGTATATTCCCTTGTTTTCAGTCCAGTTTACTGAGCTTCTGAGAGAGATAACATCACCTTTATACCCGACGCTGAAATTATTGTTGGTTACATACCCCTGTTCCAGAAAATTCTTGAAGTTGTCTCTCCCAAGGGGTAAATATTCATAGTCACGATAATCTTTCAGTACAGGATCCCATTGATTCTGTATCGATCCGTCCATTTTGGTACCCCAGGAACTGGTGGAGTTCTTATCGTACGTATTATTACTTCCGCGGCCATAAACAGCTTGTTTTTCAGGTAGTGCCAGAAAGCCTGCCGTAAACATGGTGTTGGTAGTAAAATCGGCTGTTATTCCTGACTGATTAGCACTTCCGTTTTTGGTAGTAATGAGGATAGCCCCGCTTGCTCCACGATAGCCATAAAGTGCGGAAGCAGTAGCTCCTTTAAGAACACTGATTGATTCAATGTCTTCAGAAGCTATATCACTCAATTTCTTATTGTTATAAGGCACGCCGTCAATAACCAGAAGGGGATTTTCACCACGCAAGGTAAAACTAGGGGCTACAGCAAAATCAGTAGTATTTTTAACCAGAAGCCCTGCTACCTTACCGGTAAGGGCTGTTGCAGTTTCCACACCCATTACTTTCTGGAGACTCTCACCATCTACTTTCTGAACGGCATAACCCAGAGCCTTTTCTTCACGTTTGATACCCAGAGCCGAAACCACAACTTCCTCCAGGTTGACGACTTCTTCACTCATCTGGACATCAATGGTATTCTCAGTACCGATATTTACCTGAACAGATTGCATCCCTATGAAAGAAAATGTAAGGCTTTTGGCTCCCTGAGGGATTTCAATATTGTACCTTCCATTGACATCGGTTATAGTGCCGATTGTTGTACCAGTTACAACCACATTTACACCCGGTAGAGGATTTCCGTCTTTATCCTTCACAGTTCCGGTGATTGTCCGCTGCTGAAAAGGAGATAAAATACCTGCCTGGTCGCCAGATGCCAGAATTATCTGTCTGTCATATACAGCAAACTTGATTTCTCCTTTAAACAGATCATTAAGGATGTCTCTGATGCTTTTATTTTCTGCCTGAATACTGACTTTTTTATCAACATCTATCAGCTTTGGACTGTATAAAAAATAAAATTCACTTTGATTCTCAATTTCCTTAAGTACATCAGAGATTTTTACATTATCAAATTTCAGAGTCATTTTTGTAGCCTGCGAATAACTCTCAGCCGCGAAAATCTGAAATATTGCAACAAATGTCAGTAAAATGCTTAGCTTCATGATTCTGATGGTTTTTTTTAACAAGTATCCATAAGGAGACTTATTATCATCTCGAAAATCTTTCATAACTTTGAATGGATTAAGGTTACTAATGTTTTTTAACAGGATTTGGTACTTAGTCTAGCGGGGATGTGTGCCAGCACGTTTCCGCTTCTTTTTGTTTTCGCATCACTTGTTATGTTTCATAGGCATTCAGTTTTTGGTTATGGTTAAGGATTTTATATTTATTTTTCACGGTAATACAGAACAACTTTCCTTTTCGAGAAAATTCCCTGACTTTTTTCCTGCCGGTTTGAGATAGTGTAATGTACTGGTGAGATCATAGACAAAAGTTCCATTACCTGCTGAAGATTTTCGTCAATAAAAGTAGCTGTGTATGTGAGATCGAGAAGCTTCGGGTCAGCAATTTCTATTTCAACATTAAACCATCTGCTCAGTTTTTTAGCCACCTCACCGAGAGGTTCATTATGAAAAACGAGTTTCCCGTCTTTCCATGCAAAATACCTGTCATCATCTATGATACGTCGGATGATTTTTTTGTCTGACTTTTGATAAATGATCATATCCGCAGGTTTCATCTCTGCAAGGGTTACCGTTCTCTTTCCGCGGTCTGAATGCTGTAAAGCAACCACTCCTTTAATCAGGAACGTTTCTATTTTGTCCTCTTCCGGATATGCCATAACATTGAATTCGGTTCCTGTTGCTTTTATCTGAATATCTCCCGTTGAAACCACAAATGGCGACCTGGGATTGGAAACCACTTCAAAATATGCTTCTCCGTGAAGTTCGACAGTACGGTTCCGACCCCGGAACGCAGCCGGGTATTTTAGAGAACTACTATGATTTAACCAAACTTTTGAGCCATCGGGCAAAGTAACTTTTGAAATAGCATCCACTGATGAAAATACCTCATTATATGACTGATTGACTGTATTTATTCCATTCCGCCCGGCATAATACTTAACTGACATTAATATACTGAATCCAAGGAGAGGAAGTATCAGCACAGCTGCAATCCGCGAAAAAAGACGCCAAAGGTTTTCATTACCGTACGACAAAAACCTGAGCCGTCTGTCTTTATGTGCTTCTGCCTGAATCAGATTGACCTTATGGTGAATTCTATCAAGAACACCTTCGTAGTTTGCAGGCAAATCTTCTTCATCAGTCCGCATCTCTTCCCAGAAAGTATGCAAAAGATTTCTGCCTTCTGTTGTTTCAGCACCCGATGCAAACCATTCCAGAAGAGTTTGCAATTCTTCCTTGGTGCACCTGTTACTGAAATATTTCTTCAGAAGATCAATATTCATTTATTTCTCCTTTCATTACTAAGGGGAAACAAGCACCCGGAAGCGAGCCCGAAGTGCTTGTTGCCCATTCTGACCAATCAACCAACCATGTTAACTAACCGACTAACTAACCAACCCTTTTGTTAAACCTTTTTCAGAAAATCTATCCTGTTTTGATAGTATGACGCAAAAACAAAAAAAAACCACTACAGGGAATCAAAAAAAAAGTAAAAAAAGTTAATAGACCAGAAAATCAATGCTATACAAAAAGAAACCAGAAAAGCAACCCCATTAAAGAATAGGAACCGAGTTTGTCTCGGATTGTCTTCAGCGCCCTGGCCATATGGTTTTCAATTGTGTTGACAGAGAGATTCAGACGCTCAGCTATTTCAGCATACTTTAAACCTTCCAATTTGTGCATTAAATAAATCTCCTTCTGACGCTGAGGCAGGCTGTTAATTATTTCGTCGAGCTTCGTTTCCAGCTCCCTGTAATTCAATTCAACATCAACAGGTACATCGCTTGGTTCCTGCAATGAATTCAGATACTTAAAGAATTCATTATCCTTTGCCTTTTTCCTTAAAAATGATATGGCCGAATTGTAGGTTACCGTAAACAGAAAGGATTTTACCGAAGCATTATTTTCCACCTTAAATCTATGCTCCCATAAACTCAGAAACACTTCCTGCAGAAGATTTTCTGCTTCTTCCTTTGATTTAAGAAGTGAAAAACCAAATTTATAGATGCGACCACAATATTTTTTGTATAGCAGGTCAAAGGCCAGCATATTGCCCGCCTTTATTTCCATCATAAGTTCCTCATCCCTGCCAACGGATATTTCTTTCATCATGGTCTATGTCAATACAATGCAAGAATAGAGAAAAAGCAACTACCTTAACAAATAATGCAAGTAATTGATTAATGAAAACATAAACGAATTTCCTTACCTGTATTGAGAAACGCTTTATGTTTACATTTGGGCTTCAAAACTAAACATTATTATCGTAGAATGTTAAAAAATATACTTAACTATGTCATACAGCATATTTTCAGATATTTAGCCCGGCTTCATACAATTACAGGGCATAAGACCCATTTCAGTCCGATGCATTATAAATTCATAAGGTTTAAACCGGATACCCAACCAAACATTAACAGTATTAGGTCATCACACTCCCAGAGGATAATAAAACGATGAAAATCTTCTGGGCTATCCTGTTCATATTCTGTGCATATTTTCCTGTCTTTTACAAGGCTTTCATGGTAATTTTTTGTACCTTTACCGCGGAAAAGTGACGGGAGTTATAGTTGTTCAAGAAACTGATATTTAATAAGTTAATTGGTCTGGTTCCCTCCGGGATCCGGGAGGTCAGGGTTCCCTGCCTCCTGAAAAACGACATCCCCTGTACTGTCATGTATCCATTGACCCGGGAATTTTCTCCCGACATAAAATATTATAATACAAATAAATAGAAAGTTTGGGCAGAATATGAGCGAAGAAATGCTGAAAGGAAAGACAAATGGCTATTCAGCCGACAGTATTCAGGTGCTTGAAGGGCTGGAGGCTGTGCGGAAGCGACCGGCAATGTATATTGGAGACATTAGCACCAAAGGTCTGCATCATCTTGTATATGAAGTAGTTGATAACTCTATTGATGAAGCCCTGGCTGGTTTCTGTAAAAACATTGAAGTTGTTATCAACGAGGATAATTCCATTACGGTTATCGACGACGGAAGAGGTATTCCGGTTGATTTTCACGAAAAAGAGAAAAAATCAGCCCTCGAGGTTGTGATGACTGTTCTCCATGCAGGAGGAAAATTTAATAAAGACACATATAAAGTATCGGGGGGATTGCATGGAGTGGGCGTATCCTGCGTAAATGCTCTTTCAAAATATCTCCGTGCCGAAGTGCACCGCGACGGTAAGATTTACACGCAGGAATATGAAAAAGGGAAGCCTCTTGGCCCGGTTAAGGAAGTCGGAAACTCCGATAAAACCGGAACGATTATAACCTTCATTCCTGACGAAACCATTTTCACCACAACGGAATTCAACTACGAAATTCTTGAAGCCCGTCTCCGTGAACTGGCTTTTCTGAACAAAGGCATACGTTTACGACTGGTCGACAAACGGGAAAAAGAAGAAAACGGCAGTACCAATGGTAACGGCAGCCAACCCCATTACCGGGAAGCAGAATTCTATTCCGAGCACGGGTTGAAAGAATTTGTGGAATTTCTCGACCAGACAAGAGAAAAACTTACCGAAAAGATTTTTGCCTTTGAGGGAGAAAAGAATGATGTACGGGTTGAGGTGGCCCTTCAATACAACAATTCATTTGCCGAAAATGTACATTCGTATGTGAACAATATCAATACAATTGACGGGGGAACGCATCTGGCCGGCTTCCGCAGGGGTCTTACCCGCACCCTGAAGAACTACGCCGAAAAGTCGGGACTGCTCTCAAAAATCAAGTTTGATATTAACGGAGATGATTTCAGGGAAGGTCTAACGGCAGTGATATCGGTAAAAGTGCCGGAACCACAGTTTGAAGGCCAGACAAAAGGGAAGCTTGGCAACAGCGAGGTAATGGGAGTAGTGGATCAATTGATCAGTACCTATCTGGAATATTATCTTGAAGAGAATCCGCGTGATGCCCGCCAGATTGTGAACAAAGTGTTACTGGCAGCCCAGGCAAGGCATGCCGCACGAAAGGCCCGTGAGCTGGTTCAGCGAAAGAATGTTCTTTCCGGGGCAGGACTTCCCGGGAAATTGGCTGACTGCGCAGAAAAAGATCCATCCATCAGCGAATTGTTCCTTGTGGAAGGAGACAGCGCCGGCGGAACAGCCAAACAGGGAAGAGACAGACGCTTTCAGGCTATTCTTCCCCTCAGAGGAAAAATCCTCAACGTTGAAAAGGCAATGCCCCACAAGATTTTTGATAACGAAGAAATCAAGAACATTTATACAGCCCTTGGCGTATCGGTAGGTACCGAAGAAGATTCCAAGGCTCTGAATCTTGACGGACTAAGGTATCACCGCATTATTATCATGACGGATGCCGATGTAGACGGAAGCCATATCACCACCCTGATCATGACTTTCTTTTACCGGCATATGGAAGAACTGATCAAACGCGGACATCTGTATATTGCCACTCCCCCCCTCTACTTAGTTAAAAAAGGCAACCAGGAAGTTTACTGCTGGACAGAAGAAGAAAGACAAAAAGCCGTGGAAGAACTGGGAAAAGGAAAGGACAGCAGTGTATCGGTACAAAGGTATAAAGGTCTTGGCGAGATGAATGCAGAACAGCTCTGGGAAACAACCATGAACCCTGAGAAACGAACCCTCCGTCAGGTTACAATTGAAAGTGCAGCCGAAGCCGACCGGATCTTCTCCATGCTCATGGGTGATGATGTGCCTCCGCGACGTGAATTCATTGAGAAACACGCCAGGTACGCCAAAATCGATGCCTGAGGTAATGCTATCAGATATTGGGAAACATGCCTTCCGAACCAATTATTGAATTCCTTGACGCAGTCATTTATCAGGATGATCACCTGGTTTTTCCAAGGATAAACTTTGAAATCCATAAAGGTGAGTTTGTTTATCTGATTGGGAAAGTAGGCAGCGGAAAAAGCTCGATTATAAAAACCCTGAATGCAGAAATGCCTTTACGGGGCGGTGAAATAAGGGTAGGTAAATATTTTCTTTCGCGGCTAAAAAGGAAAGAAATTCCTTACCTCCGCAGGTCATTGGGTATTGTTTTTCAGGATTTTCAGCTTCTTACCGACCGAAGTATAGAAAAAAACCTCGAGTTCGTGCTGCGGGCTACAGGATGGAAAGAAAAAAAGCTGATCGATTCACGCATTGCAGAGGTACTTTCACAAGCCGGGCTGGAACGAAAAGGATATAAAATGCCCCACCAGCTTTCAGGAGGTGAACAGCAGAGGGTTGTTATAGCCCGTGCTCTGTTGAATAACCCTGATATTATCCTGGCCGATGAACCAACAGGAAACCTGGATCCCGAAACATCAGCAGAAATTCTGAAACTTCTCCTTGAGATAAGTGCTTCAGGCCGCACCGTTGTAATGGCAACCCATAATTACACACTGCTGAAAAAATACCCTTCAAGAACATTGCGGTGTGAAAATGGCGAAGTTACTGATATAACAAAAGAGCAGGAGATTGATCTGTCGGGCCTGGAATAAGAGAATCATAAACCTCATGAAATTACGCAGAATTCTCCAGTTGTTTCAAGTTGAATATTTCCGGCACACTGTTACACTGGTTTCTTCTGCTGCTGTAGCCCAGTTAATCGGACTCCTTGTTTATCCCCTTCTTACACGCCTTTTTACTCCTGCCCATTTCGGAGAGCTTTCGGTTTACCTTTCGGTATCCATGATTCTTTCCATTCTGGCCAGCGGAAGATACGAACAGGCTATTCTTCTCCCCAGGCGCAATGAACATGCTCTCCAGCTTCTGCAACTGGCTATCTTTGTGTCGGTTGTTACCATGACCCTCCTCTTTATTTTTCTGCT
Source organism: uncultured Bacteroidales bacterium (assembly GCA_964548125.1). Taxonomy (GTDB): domain Bacteria; phylum Bacteroidota; class Bacteroidia; order Bacteroidales; family JAAYUG01; genus JAAYUG01. The sequence goes on from CAZJQN010000029.1 coordinate 14,736, forward strand.
TTTTACGCGAAACTGGGTTTCTTCTGTGCTGGGAGTTCCTGAAATTTCATACTGGTTGCTCACCCTGCCGCTCTATGTATTCATTATGGTTGCCTGTCAGGCATTCACTTTTTATTTCAACAGGCACAAGCAGTATAACGTCATTGCCGCTTACAACGTTACCCAGAGCGCCGCATCTTCGGCCATGCGCGTTGGGTTTGGCTTTCTGAAGACCGGAGGGGGCGGACTCATCCTTGGATCTCTTCTCGGATATGCCGGAGGGCTGGTAGCCTTTCTTTTCCCTTTTATTAAGAAACATGCAAAGAGTAAAGTATTCTTTAAAAGCGCTCTTTTAAAGAAAAGGGCAAAAGAGTACATAAACTTTCCGCGATTCCGGATGACGCATCTGTTTCTGAATTACTTTTCCGGAAATCTGCCTGTACTTCTGCTTTCCTCCTGGTTTTCCTCGTCTGCCGCCGGCATTTATTCCCTTGGATATACTGTGGTGTCACGTCCGGCCAACCTTTTTCTCAATTCAGTGGAACGAACATTTTCGCAACGCATAATAGAGAAAAAGAACAACGGACAACCCCTTCTTTTCGATTTCCAGCGTTTTGTGCGAAGCATGCTCCTGCTGGCGCTGATAACTTTTATTCCGGTCTGGCTTGCCGCTCCTTTTGTTTTTACCCTGGTTTTCGGCAGTGCATGGACTGAATCAGCCACCTACTTCCGCATCATCCTCCCGTGGATGTTTATGTTCTTCCTGGCCACTCCGTTGTCGTTTCTGCCTGACTTTTTCATGCAGCAGAAAAAAGCCATGTGGATTGAAGCAGTGCAGCTTGTTTTGCGGATGGCTGCTCTTACGGCCGGATTATTACTGAAAAGCCCACATCTGGGCATGATTTTTTACAGTGCCGTTGGAGTGGGAATATATGGATATTGCCTGTGGTGGTACTATTCCCTTGTAAAACAACATGACAATCAGTTGCAGGTGAGCATTACGTAAAAACAGCATCCCCGTCTCCATCCTGCAGTTCAAACCTGGAATCAAGAATATCAGATAAAGACACATTATAAGCAGTTCGTTTATAGACTTTTCTTCTGACTACAGCCGGAAGATTCAACTGGTTCAATTCGCTGAGCAATTGTCGGTTCCAGGTCAACAATCCGTGAACCGGTTGTCGGAGCAACCAGAGCAGTAATGCCCGGACAACAGGTTCTTCCTTACCCGGAAGAACATAGAGATAAGGTACTTTTGCAATGCCGTCTCGAAAATTTACAACCGCAACTCCGGCAAGCATCTGGTTGTGTTCAATCCTGAGAACGTGCTGAACAAATGATTCAACTTTCCAGGAAAAAGGATATTGGTGAATACCTTTTTTGCACAATTTGCAAGGGATGAGCCAGGGAGTGCGCAAAACCCATTTCAAGTCAGAAGCTCTCCTGGTGATAGGATTTCCAGCACATATTCTGTCAATAAATGCCTGCACATCCTGCTGTTCAAGGGATGCAGGACGAACCGTAACATTGTCTGATGAAGCAGTTTTTTTCAAACCCTGAAGACGGAAATATTGTATTCCGTTTATGGCAAGATCCACTGGAGAAGCCAGGAGTCTAACCCATGGTCTGTATCCGGATTTGCGGCTCAGGAAGGATCCTGTACCTCCCCTAAACCAGATGTACACACCCTCAAGCGGTTTCTGAATCCTGAACCTGCCGGTAGCTTCAATGATCTGTTCTGTATGTGCCGTCATATCGGCCAGAACCATGCGTTCGCGCGTAATTTCAAGCATTCGGTAGAAAAGAGGCATGGAAACTCTCCTGCCCTTTTCGGGATGGATCCACCAGCAGCTGTTGTAAAAAAAACGTTCCGGCTCATTATGAGTCAGATAGAGCCGTGCAGGCAAAATGCCCGCAAAACCAGCCAGGGAATCGTCCTCTGCAATAGCCATCATAAGAGCAATATCATTCTGGAAAGCATTTGGATTAATGGCCTGAGAAAGGGCTCTGGAAGGGGTAATAGGAAGTATCTTCTGTTGGCGGTACCAGCCTGATGCAATCAGATCGTCGAGTTCACCTACGCGTATTTCACGAAATTTCATAAAGACAATTTCTGTTCAATAATTCTGATTATGTCGCCTGCAGTTTCAATTTCAACAAGTTCAGAAAATTCGAAACGCAGGGCAAATTCCTTTTCCAGTGCAGCAATCAGCCGCACATGCTGTAAAGAGGTCCATTCCGGCATATCAGCTGCCGAAAGTCCGGAGGAAAGAACTAAGGAAGGTTTGTTAAATACTTCCCTGAATACCTTTTCTACGCGCTCCTGAATCACATCATAATCATTATCATTCATACAGATACTTTATTGCTTTCCTGAAAATAAAACGCAGGACGTAAAATTAGTTCATTTACGGATAATCTGTGTCTTAACACTCGCAGGCCTTGCAAAAAGAATGAACCCAAATTCGTCAATTGAACCCATCGACTAACAAAATGAAAGATTTTGATAAGTCGGGGTTGCTTTGATAAGTCAATAGAAACAAGTTGTTTATAATCTATTGTGTTTCTATTGACTAAGCCCGGTTGAATTTGTTAATTCATGGTACTTCGGATGAAAGAATTCTGAACAGTAAAATCAGAGAACCAAAAAAATTACCTCCCTTTGTGTTCACTTTCGTAAAAATCCATTAATACGGAAAACACGGAGGTGCACGAAGAGAAAAATTCTCTGTGTTTCTCTGCGCGCTCTCTGGTAAGAAAATATTCACCATGGAGAACACGAAGATGTATGGAGAGAAAAATTCTCTCTATTTCTCTGTGATTGGTGTTACTGCTTGATTACCTTACTAATTTCAATATCCACAACCTGGAAACCTGCTGAAAACCCAGCTTACGATAAACCGGCTCCCCCATCTTGCTGGCATGGAGGATAAACTGGTTGCAACCTGCATCCAGCGCCTTTTTTATAACCCATAGCGTGGCACTTTGAGCTACCCCCATTCTTCTGAATTCCGGTTTTACCGTAACCAGGTAAATCCCGCACAGATTACCAGTCTGATGCAGAGCAATACTACCCGCCAGCTGGTCTGAAAAAAATACCCGATAGAACCACAATCCTTCCTTTGCGGAATTCATGACAAGCTCCGGGGTTATCCGTTTCCCGGCAAAAAGCACTTCATTTACAATGCCTGCGAACTCTTCTGCCTGAACCATAGTACAGGTTTCTTCCAGCCGCACTTTTTCATTCATCGGCAAAAAATTTATCATCTCAGCCGTGCACCACATTCCTGTCCAGGAAAGTACCGGAATGAAACCTTTATGAACAAGAAGGTTCAGTAAAATGCCGGAACGATGGTCTGAAACAATAAGCGATTCAGGGAATATGCCCTTTTCTGCCGAGAGCTTCAGCTCAGCTATATCCATTTCCTGCGAATCGGATGGAAATTCAATGCTGAATATAAAGGAGGGCCAACCTGTAACAGGATTATATACCCAATAGAAACAGGGTTCCTCACCCCATGGAAGGTTTCCGTATTTTGCCAGTGAAAGATAAAACTGCTCCAGTCCGTACTCAACAAGACCAGCAGGGGTCATAGCGTACTGACTGTCTCTTTTCATATCATTTCGTAGAGTTTTTTCCGGTCGATTTTGCCGCTGACACTGACCGGAAACTGCTCAACCGAAATTATTTCTGACGGAACCATATAATCGGGAAGCTTTCGGCTCAGAAATTCCCTGAGTGCAACCGGATCACTGCATTTTTCTACAAACAGGTGTATCTGCTGGGTTCCCAGGTAATTTTCCTTGGCCAGAGCCACAGCCTGGGCTTGCAAATACGTTCGTGTATGGTATTCGATTTCGCCCAGTTCCACCCGAAATCCCTGCACCTGTACCTGTCCGTCGGAACGACCGCAAAAAAGATAATCACCTTCTTTGTCAACAAAAACGACGTCTCCGGTGGCATACCATCTTTCTTTTCTCCTACCCGACGAAGGAAGTTCGAAAAATGCCTGGTTGGTTTTCAGTTCATCGTTCCAATATCCGGGGCTTACCTGAGGTCCTCCGATGCACAATTCCCCTTTCTGACCCTGTGCAATCTCATGTTTGTTTTTCCCTGCAACAAAAGCCCGGTTTTTTCCAAAAGGTTTTCCTATTGAAACAATTCCATTGAAATGCTTTATTCTTTCCGGGTCAGAAGGAATTTTGTATTCCAGACAATTGACAGTGGCTTCGGTCGGACCATACACGTTTTGGATCATGGCATTCGGAACGCATTGCCTCCATTCATTAACAAGATCTTTGTCAAGAGGTTCACCTCCAAACAGGCAATAACGCAATGACTCAAGACGAATGGAAGGGAAATAAGGACGAAGAAAAGCAATGGTTGAAGGAGGCATCTTGGCAAATGTAAGCCCGTGATTCTGCATCAGGCGTAAAGCATACATGTATTTTACCTCATTCCATGGAACGGTATAAACCGATGCACCCAGTGAAAGCGGAACAACATAACAATGCAGCGATGCATCAAAAGTAAGATCGTAAATCTGAAGGAATTTGTCTTTTTCGCTGAACGAATAACCAATATCCAGAAATGCTCTGACAAAAGCGTTGAAATTGGAATAGGTAATCTGCACACCCTTGGGTTTTCCTGTACTTCCCGAAGTAAAGAGGATATACATCAGATCATCAGGATCTCTCTCAGCAGGTTCAATATGAATTTTTTGTGATTTCACCCCCCTGACATCAATTATTTTCACATGGACTGCAGACAGGATGGTGCGGGGTACAGGCCCTGCCGACAGGACAAGCTCCGCGCCGGTCTGCCGCAAAATCTCATTATTCCTGGTGGCCGGATTTCTCGGGCTAAGCGGCAGAAATGTTTTTCCTTCAAGCCAGATGGCAAAAGCTGAAGCATAGCTATACAGATCGTCCCATGCAAGTACTGCTATGATTTTCTGGTGGCTTTTTCCTGCTTCTTTTTTCAGAACAGACCGAACAGCTGAAATGCAGGAGGCAAAATCCTGATAGGAAAATAAATCTTTCCCGATGCAGAATGCATCTTTCTGTGGCCAGCGCCGGACCGATTCATTGAATTTCTGAAGAAAATCCATGGGTCAGTATTTTTCAGCCCTCCTGAGAAGATTTTTCCCAACCAGGGCTTTGAACAAAAAGTAAAGGTACTCAGAAAAAATAATTCCGGGAGCATGAGCAAAAGATTGTTCCATACCAACTCGCTGGGCAGAACAAGGAGCCGTATCTTTTTTAATACCTGATGTGCCAAATGTCACCAGCGGGGAATCAGGCATTGCATGAAGCTTTCGGTAAAATTCCAGAGGAAGGAAGTGATCGGTAAACGGAAAGGCAAAAACAGGAAGCGTTTCTCCAAATATATTCCTTATATAGTTAGTGCTCTCCAGGGTTTGCCGGAGCTGTTCTCCGGGTGCCAGATCCGGATACCAGGGATGATCAAAGCTATGGGCTCCGATATGAAATCCTTTTGCCTGCAGTGACCTGATCTGCTCATCATCCATATATGGCTTCTGCTCCTGAAGATACTGATCAAAACTGACACCTGCCACAAAGGCCAGATGATCGAGCATTTCCCTGTACCGGTAAGGAATTGTCAGAACAGCTTTTTTGAAGTCGGCCACGGGAAGTCCCTTCTTCATAAACGCTTTGGTAATCCCTGAGGGAATGCATTCGGGCAAATCGGGCCGGAGCAAATGATGATAAACCAGCGATGCCTTACAACGGTACGACATATCGTGATTACCGACAAAGGCAGGGGATACGAAAAATGTTGCCGGAACGCCTAACTCATAAAGTATTGGTGCGATAAAGTCAAAAGACTCTCGGAACCCATCGTCAATGGTAACATGCATAACCGGCTTCTCCGGAATGGCTTCCCCGATTATGAAGCGAACTGCCTCAGGCAGATCAACCGGCTGAAAATACCTCAAAAGCCACTCCACATCCCGGCGGAATTGTTCGGGTGACGGTACGGGATATAAATGCCTGAGGTGCGGAGGCGGCACAGGCGCTACAGCATGCCAGAACAGAAACAACATTTTCTGCCCGCTGATTTTCAACAGCAAGGAAAAAGGGATAATTCTCCTCAAGGGACCAGTAAATGCGTAAAGCTTACTTTTGTCCATACGTTAAAAATCCGAAAAGACAGCGACTGATAAGGGGATAAACGACAGTTTCCGCACCAAATCCCCCGAAAAACCTTGCAATACCTGGTACGGTCGAGCCTTCGAAATCAAGAATCCGATTTGTTCCGGCATAGGTTTCAATAAACCTGCTCACCAGCAAAAACATGGCGCCGGTTTCTTTACCCCGAGGTGAAGAGGCCGAAATAAGGTATATTGACCTAAGATCATCCTTCAGGAAAAAGCAACCGGCTAAAGGTTCATTGTCAGGAGCACAGGCATACCATATTTCCCCTTCATTTCGGGTCAAAGCCTGATGCATGATTTCCCCGGCCAGCTGAAGATGCTTTTTCTGCATACCTGACGGCCTGCCTTTCCACTTCATCTGAAGTAAAGAACCGGCTGTATCTTCTTTTCTGATGTCCAGCCCTGACTTCAGCGCTTTCCTGATATTGCGACGGGTATTTTCGTCAAACCGCGAAGACAATTCAGTAAATGGTTTATTGAGATGAAGTATGTTATTGGGCCTGAAGTACAATCCTTTCGTGTCATCAGACAGATGGTTCGAAGCATTCAGGGCAATGTGCAACTGAACCGCCCGGAGCAATCGGTGACCGACAAATTCATCACAAGTGGCTGAATCAGGAATTTGCTGACCAAAAATTCCCAATTGCTGGCAATAGGGAGGTTGCAGAATACGTCTCACTCCGAGAGTATATTTTTCAGGAACCGGCATATAGTAACCCCGGCTTTCGTCAAACAAAATTTTCCATCCCGGACATACCAGATCAAGGTACCATGAACGTGCATAGGGAACCCTGTTGGGAGCCAGCGCAAGAAGCTGATCCCACTTTTTCACACCAAAGAACTCATGAGCCAGATACCTGATCATCTGATAGATTAGTTGCTAAAGCTAATATTTTCTGGTAGAATTCCTTCCATTCTTTCCCCGGACCGGCAAAGGTTTCATTATGAAAAATAAACATCAGAGTGCCCTTTACGCGAAAAACTGACCGTATTATCTTTTCTATGATTTCCATAGCAGACTCAGCCACCTGTCCATCAGGGCTATAAAATGTTCTGTCCATAAAGGCAAACGGATACATCATCAGTTCAGTAGTTTGTTCCTTCAGCAGGTCGTAGAATAGAAAAGGGGAAGCGATGCCGGCTCTGAAACCAGGGTGGGTCGAATAGCCCATGGAATAGTCTTCCCGGATCCCAATCCGCATGAGGTTGCGAAACGTATCAGGGAATCTTATTCGTAAAAAATGCTGGCGGCTCATAGTAACAGACTTTCTGAGCACCGCTTCAGCCAGCTCTTTTTCCTGTCTCATCCTCTTTTCGCTTCCTGATGAATGATAGGAAGGATGAATACCCACTGAACCATTGGCAGCACAATCCTGTATAATCTTTTGCATGGAAGGATGTGTGAGCGGTATATTTTTGTCGTACCTGCCATACCTGCCCCCCAGAAAGAACCAACGGGCAGATAGCTGGAAATTTTTATGGATCTGATGAATCCAATCAAAGGTATTAAAAGGATCTTCCCTTTTTCCCGTAAGGGAGGCTATTCGTTCAGGTAATCCGGGTTTGCGGTTGAGAAGAACATCCAGTAACGCTCCGCCCGTATTTCGAATAAAACCCTTATGGCAATATGCAAAAGCATTGTCTACATCAATGGTCGGAATACATTGATATACCGGTCCGTTAAAGGAAAAATCAGGAAAAACCTGTTTGAGTTTTTCTGCCAGCCAGAATGCCCACTCATTGACCAGAGGCCTGTTTAACCAGCCCTTCTTAAATAAAATAGACTCAGAAGCCGGAAATCGTCCATGCTGATCGGGTCGAAAGGGTAAGTACTCTTCGTACCGCGTAACAAGATAAAATGCTGCTGAAAAAACATCAAAAAAACTATCGGCATCATTTGCAGGGAACAGAACAGGCATTCCTTCAATCACATCCGCCACAGGCACAAAATTCCTGAGGCCGGTTTCAGCCAGCAGACCTGAAGGCACTATATGTAAAGCCTCTGCACATTTTTCTTTTGCGTAACAAATCTTTGGCCCTTCATACCGTACAAATTCTTCCCTGTCGCTGGTAATGCCGCATGGAATGCGCAGGACCGTTTCCAGCAAAAGACGAACTGCGTATTTCAGACGTGGAGTAACCGGGTCAGCATATATCAGAGCAGGTCTGTTTTCCATCTTTATGACGAAAGATACGAAGATAATACATTGATGCCGATTAATGAATCCTGCACCTCTTTTTGAGATTACAAATATCCTCTCATGAATATTCTGGAGCAATTGAATTACCTTTGCGCTTCCATTAGCGGACGATAATAATAGTAAAATGCAGAATATCAGAAACATAGCTATAATTGCCCATGTAGATCACGGGAAAACAACACTGGTTGACAGGATCTTATATCAGGCTAAACTCTTCCGGGATAACCAGAATCCCGGCGAGTTGATTCTTGACAGCAATGAACTGGAAAGAGAAAGAGGAATCACCATTCTTGCCAAGAATGTTTCTGTGCGCTACAAGGGTGTAAAGATTAACATTATTGACACGCCCGGGCACAGCGATTTCGGGGGTGAAGTAGAACGGGTATTGAACATGGCCGATGGCGTGCTTTTGCTGGTCGATGCCTTTGAAGGTCCCATGCCGCAGACCCGTTTCGTTTTGCAAAAGGCGCTGGCCCTGAATCTGAAGCCCATTGTTGTCATTAATAAAGTGGACAAACCCAACTGTGATCCGGAAGGGGTTCAGGAAGCCGTGTTTGAACTTATGTTCAATCTTGATGCCACGGAAGACCAGCTTGATTTTCCCACGGTGTTTGGTTCCTCCAAGGAAGGCTGGATGGGCCCTGACTGGAGAAAACCCACAAAAGACATTACATATCTTCTCGACACGATTCTGGAGCATATTCCACCCCCCAGGGTCAGTGAAGGCACCTTGCAGATGCAGATCACCTCGCTCGATTATTCGAGCTATGTAGGAAGAATTGCCGTGGGACGTCTCTCGCGGGGCATATTGCGCTGGGGCATGAATGTTTCTCTTATCAAACAGGACGGCCGTATTTTCAAATCCAAAGTCAAAGAATTGTATGTTTTTGAAGGCCTTGGAAAAGAAAAAATCAAAACAGATGTCTATCCGGGAGAAATCTGTGCCGTACTGGGAATTGATGATTTCGAGATCGGAGACACCATTGCCGATTTCGACAATCCTGAACCCCTGAAACCTTTGCAGATTGATGAGCCGACTATCAGCATGCTGTTCACCATCAACAACTCGCCGTTTTACGGAAGAGAAGGGAAATTTATTACCTCGCGTCATCTGAGGGAACGCTTGTTCAGGGAAACAGAGAAAAACCTTGCCCTGAGAGTCGCTGAAACAGAATCACCTGATGAATTGCTGGTATACGGAAGAGGCATACTTCATCTCTCCATCCTGATAGAGACCATGCGCAGGGAGGGGTATGAACTGCAGATAGGTCAACCGCAGGTAATTATTAAGAAAATTAACGGTGTTGACCACGAACCGGTTGAAACCCTTACAGTACACGTACCTGAAGAATATTCCGGCAAAGTAATTGAAGTAGTAACCCAGCGCAAGGGCGAAATTGTAAAAATTGAAACCAAAGGAGACAGAATTCATCTCGAATTTACTATTCCTTCGCGGGGAATTATCGGGTTACGAAACGTTATTCTCACGGTGACTGAAGGCGAAGCCATTATGGCCCACCGGTTCAAAGCATACGAACCATGGAAAGGAGAGATTGCAGGAAGACGAAGCGGTTCGCTCATTGCCATGGAAACCGGTATAGCCGTTGCCTATTCCATAAACAAACTGCAGGATCGGGGAACTTTTTTCATTCATCCCAATGAGGAAGTTTATGCGGGGCAGGTGATCGGTGAGCACATCCGCCAGGACGATCTGCTGGTAAACGTAACCAAGACAAAAAAACTGACCAATATCCGGGCGGCTGGTTCGGATGAAAAGATATTCATTACTCCGGCCGTAAAGTTTAGCCTCGAGGAAGCAATGGAATTTATAGCCAAAGACGAATACCTTGAGGTTACTCCACGCTCATTGCGAATCCGAAAGATCATTCTTGACGAACACGAGCGGAAGCGTGCATCCAGGTAAATAACCGTTCTCTTTACCCCGAGGATTACCCCCAATTATTTGGACGCTTTTTTCAAAAAGTTTCAGGACGTTTCCCAGGCCATCCTGTCAGGCAAAGACAGGTTTCGTCCGGATTTTGTATGGTAAAGCAAGCGATGGGGTTGAAAAGCCATTCTCTTTATGGGAACAACTGATTATCTGTAACTTCATCTCCAGGTGATATTACCAAATAAACTACTTCATTTTTTAGTTTTGCCAATCAGGGGTTAAGACATTTTTTCACCACAGAGGACGCAGAGAAACACAGAGAAGCACAGAGATATTTTTTTCTCCATGTACCTCTGTGTACTCAGTGGTGAGATGTATTTATCACAGAGCGCATAGAGTGGCACGGAGGAGGTTTATTTACAATATCGGAAATGAATTTTGAAGGTTCTAATAAACTGGTTTTACCTTATTTTGTTGGGAATAATCAGGATGCTATAATTTTAAGCTTCCCCGCCGCCACTTATACCAATTAAGCTCCTGATGCGTAATTCAGACTGATTTTCTGATTTGCTTTTTTCATTTTTCTCTTTATATATACTAAATCATATTATTTTTCAGGCAGTCCAATTAGGGAGATAAACAAACGCGTCGATCTTTACACTTGACTAACGTTTGACAATATGGCAAAAAAGGAATTGCGGTCGATTAACTGTCAGGTTGCATCTCGATAGCACCGGAATTGAGCGAGCAAGTAACTTCTAATAACTAACTGTCATGGTAATTTTTTGTGCCGCGTATTATTCATGATTTTTAGATCATTTTTTTTTGTAAGCAACATATATATCAGCTTCTATCATTACATTATTTTCATAATAATGATGCACGAAATATAAATTTCCATCATCGTCTAATGTTGGCTCACCAGCAAATTGTGAGAGAATCAGTTCCGGCTGCCCCCAGTCATTTCCAATTTTTACAGATCTAAAAATCGCGGGAGTTCCTAAATAAAACCTAGTAAACCATAGTTCATTCCCATTTGACGAAATGTATGGCCAACCTTCTGTTCCCGTACTATTAACGGAAACAATATTTATTGGGTCTGACCAGCTACTTCCACTTCTTGTTGTGACCCAAATATCGTACCCCCCCTTTCCCCCAGCTCTGTCAGAATGAAAATAAAGGTCATTTTCATGTAAATGAACTTCCCCAATTTTTATTTCTTTCATTAATCTATCTCCACAATAAGTCCAATTCACCCATTTTCCATTCACCAAAGTAGCTGTAAACATATTTACTCCCGTGTATCCTTCTCTTGTAGAGGCAAACCACATTTCGTCACCTTGGATTGCAACCGCACCATCCAATGCTAATTTGCCAGGGGATTGCAACCAAATCCTTTCGGCTTCTGTCCATGTGTTGCCAATTTTATGAGAAACCCACACCCCCGTAACATTATCAAGGAGCTGTTTTTCGGGGGGTATTCTTACATCGGGAGTAAAAAAGAAGTAGAGTGTTTGACCATCTGGTAAAATAAATGGAGAATCTTCTGCACCAGAGGTATTAATTCCGCCAGTAAGTGGAATTGGCAATTCAAATTCACTCGAGTGCAGAATGGGTGGATGCTGATCTGTTTCAGGAGTGCGTTTTATAATGTCTGATGGTAGTTTGTCGTTTCGATTTACGTCTGGATAGGTTGACTCTTCTTTTTTACAACTATGCAACCAAGTTGAGGTAGCAAGCAATACTATGATTATAAATTTCTCCGTTTTCATTTTTATAATTTTTATAAATTCTGGGGGATTCTAAAATATTCCATAACGGGAGTCTGTACGAAGACTGATTTCATTTCTAAAGGTAATAAAAAAATGATATTTGGGTTTTATTAAGCGAGGAGCAAAATCTAGCTTTATATGAGGACAGTATTTTACAGGAAGAAAGAGCATCTTAAAATCGCCTACTATGCATCGTTTTGATGCAAAAAACAACGCAAGTGTTTATCTATAAGCATTTTAATAAATTTTCAAAGTCCGGTACTGCAACTATAGCCCAAGGTTGAAAATAAAGAATTTAAGGACCTCTTTAACCATAACCTTTTCTTTTCCATTCATTGGGGCATAACTGAAGCCCCGCTGTCGCCTATGAGGGTCGAAAATATGTTCGACGATTCCATGTCGTTTCCTGTAATACACCGGATTTTGATTTAGCTGTATACAGTTCTTTTTCAATACATTAGCATCTTCTCTGTAATTTTACGTCTTTATTGGGCTTGCCGGAGTTGCATCAGCTACGTATTTACATTTTTTGTAATTGGTGCGTTATATGTTTGCGAAACCACTATGCTGCCAGTTTTCTGTCTTTTCTTCTGCTGCTGTGTTTGTACCACTTTGGGTTTCTATTTTCTCGCTGAACATATTGCTGTGTATGGGATTTTGTTGTAATAAATTTACCATATAAATTAAGGATATTTAAAATTATGGAAAAGGGCTTTATCAACAATGAGAGGAGTTTTTGCATAGTCTAACGGTCAACGGTACAGGGCTTGTTAATTAATGGGCATATTTTTGTCGAGATAAACATAGTTTATTTAGGTATGAAAATTATCGGTTGACACGAAAGACAACCATGCCCTATAACTTTTGCTGTGTACAGTTGTTTATATCGCTTAAATTATTTATATTCCTTATTCTTTCGTTCAATTATTTCTGTTAATCCTTTTATATTTTCATTCAATTGCCAGGCTTTTTCGATATATAAATTGACATCGGAATCTAAAAGATCAGTTTTTTCAAGTAATGTTTCACTAAGCTGGTCTATGAATAAAGCGTAAATATTATGGGTAATATAGTTCCGTTCATCGGTTATAGTTTTTAAAGCGTGTATCATGTTATTGTCTAGAAGTTTATGCATTTCAGCTTTTCTAATCAATGTGCCAAGGGTAGATCTTTTATTTACTTCTTTAATGTCATGTCGCTCAAAAAGAATGATTAATTCTGCTTCGAGCTTTCCAGAATTCAGTATGACTTTTCCTAATTCTGATGTAAATTCCTCTGATTTTTCGAGAAGATGAAAAAAATCAATTCCTTTCGTTGGTTTTCCTTTGAACATTATCTATTGTGGTTTGCTGCTACAACTACACACTACGGTTTCGGGCTTTGCGTTCTGGCAAGTTTCGAAGCACTTCACAGCCAACCCACCACTAAAGCCCAATAGGAGCACCACACTTGAAATTAAGTATGACACCACGCATGATGCACATCGGCTGTTAGCGGCTATGGTTATTTTATCCATGCTTCAATTTTATTTTTCAATTTTAATTTCAAGTCGGCTGGTGTGTCATAAATAATATGTTGTAACGCTCTTATATCAAAATGAGCATCGCTAAATTCATCCTGTCGGCATGTATAAATTACCTTTTTACCTTGTCCTAATGCAAAGCCACTCTCAAAATACACACCATTGCTATGAAATGTAAAGTCGGCAATACAAAACTTACATTTTTTTAGGTTTGCAATTATCTCATCATTTATAGTCTTGTCACTGTCGACATTCTGTTCGTCAATAAGTATTGGCACAAAATCTGTTTCTTCAAGTGCTTCTTTGATTGCTTGTCTAATTTCACTTGTCTCAGGTTTAAATGACATAGCAACAAAACATTTGTTTGAATTATCACCTTCTGACGTAATTTTAAGGTAATAGTTCAAACCATCAAAAGTTATTCTGTAACTATCAAGAAGTCCAGACCTCTCCTTATATTGGGCAAATTTTGCATCAATGAATCTAATATTAGCTAAAGCTTCAACATAGTAGTTTAATTCCTTTACAGACTTGAAATATAAGATTTTCCAAAGTTGATTGTCGTAATAATCTGATTCGAATTTTACCCATTGACCATCTTCTTCCTGAAAGGAAATTAATTTCAAAAACAAAGATTCAATTTTTTCTTCAGGGCTTCTTGGAAAAGACTTACTCCTCAAAAGTTCTTTAAGTTTTTCCATTGTTATGTACGTATTTCTTTCATCTTCAAACCAATTGTCGTTGAGTAAAAGAGCACAAAAAATGTGCCTATTTGTTTTGAAAAATTCATCATTACTAGGCCATTGTGTTGCGTCACAAGGCAAGCATATAAAATGATTTTTACCATTAACGATAACTTCATAATCAATTGAATCACGGCTATCAATAATTGGTCGAGCAGGCAGTCCTGTAAAAATGCAAGTGTCTTGTTTGTATCGTCCCATTTTTATTTTCTAGTTGTCATTTTTTACTATTGCTTATAAAGGTCAGTAATATGTCCAGTGACGGGTTACGGATGACATCCTTGTTAGCCAACACAAAAATTGATACAGGGTAAAACCATTTAAGTTACCATTTCCCCGCCATTGGCTATATTGCGTGTTGACAGTATTACTTTATTCAATAATCTCCATATCTTCTCCATCCGTTGCTAAGAGGAAGATCACTATTTCAGGTACTGTTCCCACTATCAATTTTGCATATTTAGATTCTAGCATTTTAAAATCAGCATCTTTTCCATGACCAGAACCATATGCATTTCTTAATTCAGCAATACCGTTTATTAAAATTGTAAATCCCTTTAAAATCTGTCTAATTGAGGTCTCGGCTTTTTCTGGATTAGTTGCTTTATTAGGTTTAAAGTCCAAAATATCAAAGGTTTCTTTGAGTAGTTTACCTAAATTCCAATCAGCACTATATTCCTTTCCGTGCTTTTTTAAAATCGACTTACAAGCCGTCTCAATTAACTCCTTTGCTGTACCTATCGCTAAGTCTGTGTCTACTGAAACAGATTCATTCATTAAATTGATTTTATTATTTACATACTCTGTGTTTAAATATTTTTTTATCTCTGCTTTATTAGCAATTAGATGTGATTTGCCAATAATTTTCTGTCTGCCTTCAAAGACCGGCTTTCCTGAAATTTCACTAACTTGAATAATTTCAAATCCATCCGCTTCTAAATGTTTATTATAAATCTCTTGCATTTTTAAAATCTCACTTTCATTCATTCTTACAGCAGGATGTAATGTCTCAGCGAGAAATTTTAAATAGTCTTCATCGTTGCAATGCATCAAATTAAATCTCGTATCAGTAAAAACCCAGTCCGGTTCCCAGTCATTATTCATAACCATATGCTTATAAATGTCATCATAGGCATTTGTGTAACGATAATCTCTTGATGGAAGGTGTTTCAAATCATAAAGTCGGTTAAGAAAATCAGGTTCGTCTAATCTTCCATTATAGCATAATTTGCTGATACTTAGCTCATCAGCAATATTTCGACGCGTTATAACCGTTATCTTATTTTGTGTTCTCATCTTTTAGTATTACTGGCAACTAGGTTATATCCTCAATATTACTAAGGCTATCTTCCCTTTTTTGGTTGTATAACCCCGTATGCTATGTTCCTTTTTTTCAGATCATCAAACAAAGAGCAAACTAATGAATGAATTGTGGTTATCCCGACTTAGAAAAACTAGCTTTCAGGTGAATTGATAATTCGGCTGAAAGATTAGTTTTTCTTCATCGCAATACATAAGAAATTTTTCTAATGCATTGACCTGCATAACCTTAATCAAATTTATGCATTCCCTTTCTAAAAACAAAATTTTTAGATGGGTTTTATTAGTGCTTCCCGGAAAAGACCGGTAGCCAGAATATGTCTTTTCATATCTTGCCCCAAGGTATGCTTATACTCCCTTGGAAAATCTACGGTGTAGTATAAAAATTTCAATACAAGTTCATAAACATCCTATAAAACCGGTAAGTCGTAATACAAAGTCATTTTTCAAATTTTTTTCGACCGCCACAGGCTGTATTATTCAATTTTTAAATAAATGGTTAAAAAGCCCGAATGGCTCGCACAAGATAATTATTCGTCTTACTGCTGGCGTTCACGCTGCCGCCAAAGAAAATGAAGTAGAATGCGTTTGAGCCATCTCTCTCCGTACTACTCCAATAGTGTTCAGTAGTAGATAGTAAAGTTGCACCTGCGTCACTTAATCCTTTATTAGCATGAAAACGATTGTGCCATAAAATTGAAAGCTCGTCAATTGAAGGCAGATACCAATCGGTACCTAAACCGTTAACCCATGTTTTAGCGGGGCTGCTAGTTATTAAATTCGTGTTGTACACGCCATCCCAACTACGGTTTGCGTTGGTTGTACTAGTAGTGGTCTGCCATTGGGTAGCTGTTTCTGTTTTTGAGACCACTAAACCATGCTGTTGCCCATCGCTGCCAGTGTATAGGTAAAAAATAATTCCGTCAAGGTATTCTTCACCAAGGTAGTGAGTTCCGCCACTGCCTGCACTACTTGCATTAATTACATAAGGATTTGCAGTTGTTCCTTCACCTGTTATAGTTACGTTGGTTCCGGCTGCTAGTTTGGTTTCTGAGCCGTCGGCATTCTGTAAGCCATCGAGTTTTGTTTTATCGGCACTACTCATAAAGCCATCGGCCACATTGGTAGCGGTGGGATGGGTGTGGGTACCGGCTGCATAATTGGGTGTTACTTTTACCCATTTGGTTCCGTTGAACTGCAA
>CAZJQN010000030.1:0-30468 GCA_964548125.1 uncultured Bacteroidales bacterium
GTAACCCCGACTTATCAAAATCTTTCATTTTGTTAGTCGATGGGTTCAATTGACGAATCTGGGTTTATTGCGTGCAATAGATATTTTCCAATGTTATGATTGAGATTATCTTTGCGGCATGAATTTGCCTTTCATCCACAAATACTATATACTGAATTTCAAACCTGAACCGGTTACCGGTTCGTCTTTCTCCTATCCGCAGAATGCTGTCATTATTTATGAAATAATACGTGTTATTGATGGAGTATATCTTTTCCTTGAAGACCATCTTGACCGGCTGCAAAATTCCATATTCCTGGCAAAGCTGTCCGTTACCATCAACAGAAACGAAATCCTGCAACATCTTTGTCATCTGATTAAATACAATAATTGCCTCTGGGGAAATGTGAGAATTGAACTGATTTTTCATAATGGCGCGGCAGAATTTCTGGCCGGATTTGTTCCGCATTCTTATCCGTCACATGAACAATACATGAATGGGATTAAGGTTGTCCCTCTTCAGGCAATCCGCACCAATCCCAATGCAAAAATATTTCAGCAGGAACTACGGCAAAAAGTGGAAAAAATACTGGCAGACAGGAATATTTATGAGGTGATTCTTGTCAATGAAAAAGGGATGATTACCGAAGGCAGTAAAAGCAATTTTTTCGCGGTAGCCAAAGGGAAATTGTTAACTCCTCCCCTTCATCAGGTTTTACCAGGAGTTACCCGAAGGCAGATACTCAGTATGGCTGCTGAACATGGAATTCCGTTATCCGAAGAACCTATACCTTTGAAACAGGTCGAATTATACGAAGCATTATTCATCTCTGGTACTTCTCCCAAAATACTTCCCATAGCACAGTTCGGAACAAACAAGTTCGATCCCCTTCACCCCATGGTAGTGCAACTCCGGCAACTTTTCGATCAGCGGATTGATCACTATATCCTTACTCACCAGCATATTTGCAGGAAAAACTGAAACATTGAAGCAAACTGCGAATAAATCAGGGCAAAAAAGCATTATTTTCGTTCAGAAAACATACAGATACCAATCTGTCATCATTCTGTTCCCATGCAATATCATTTTGTAATAATAGGCGGCGGCATTGTAGGATTATCCACTGCCTGGAAACTGGCATTAAAAAATCCTGGCCTCCGGATTGCGGTCCTTGAAAAAGAATCTGCACTTGCCTCCCATCAGACCGGTCATAATAGCGGAGTAATTCACTCCGGCATTTACTATACTCCCGGAAGTCTGAAGGCACGCAATTGTATTGAAGGGTACCGTCAACTCATTTCATTCTGCCAGGAAGAAAATATTCCTTTCGAAGTCTGCGGTAAGCTGATTGTGGCAACTTCCCGGGAGCAATTACCCCTTCTGGAAGAACTGTACCGGAAAGGAATTGCCAAAGGTCTGGACCGCATTAAGCGCCTGAGTTCTTCAGAAATCAAGGATTACGAACCATATGCTGCCGGACTGTCTGCTCTGTGGGTACCCTATACCGGAATTGTTGATTATGCAACAGTAGCTGAAAAAATCGCCCTGAAATTTAAAGACCTTGGTGGCGAAATCTTTACCGGTTCAAAAGTGATTTCAATGAAGGATAAAGGTGATGTTACGGAAATCAATACGCCGGGAAAAACGTATTTAACAAAATTCTATATTAATACCGCTGGATTGTACTCCGACAGAATAGCCTTGCTCACAGGGAAAGATCTTCCCGTGCGTATTATTCCGTTCCGGGGTGAATACTATACCCTGCGTGAGAACCGAACCTGGCTGGTAAAAAATCTGATTTATCCGGTACCTGATCCTGAGTTCCCGTTTCTTGGAGTTCATTTTACGCGAACAATAAAAGGTACTGTTGAAGCCGGGCCTAACGCTGTGTTTGCCTTCCGGCGCGAAGGTTACAGAAAATGGGATATTTCTCTTCCTGAACTGGCCTGGTCATTATCCTGGAAAGGATTTCGGACAGTAATGACAAAATATTTCCGGATGGGACTGAAAGAATATTATCGCTCATTTTTCAAAATAGCTTTTGTAAAAGAATTGCAAAAACTCCTTCCGGAAATAACGGAAGATGATTTAATTCCTGGAGGATCCGGCGTACGTGCTCAGGCCTGCACCAATACGGGAAAACTGGCTGATGATTTTATTATTTTGGAGAACAAAAATGGATTAGATATCCTGAATGCCCCGTCGCCTGCAGCTACTGCATCCCTGGCTATCGGCGAACACATTGCCGGATTAGTACCCAAAATAATATTGCATCGGCCTTGATGGAAACATAAGTATTCCCCGAAAATGAACCTGTTTCGGTTTGTCTGACTTGATCTTTTATCCTAATTTCCTGGAATAAAAATATCCCGGAGGAATATTGCAGCACAATACTTACATTTGCAATACAAATACAGTCTTTCATGCAGCGAATTCTTCCCTTTGCCGTTTTCGTTGGTCTGGTGAGCGTGTTGAGTTCACAGGCACAAAACAGAAAACTTTACCAGACTTCCGGTGGAGAGTTTATTTTTTCCCTTGCTGATGCAGAATATGCAAATCACCAGCGCGTTCCTGTCAATATGCGTTTTACAATGTTTCTTCACCTTTCCGATTACTGGAATTATGACATAAATGACCATCTGGGTCTTTTTACAGGTTTATCCCTCCGAAATATTGGGATGATTTCAAAAGAAGATTACACATACAGGGAAAAGTTATATAACGATATCAAAACAAAACGGCGTAGTTATGCGGCAGGTATACCTTTGGCAATTAAAGTAGGCATTTTCAGCAAAAATTTTTACCTGTTTGCCGGAGGTCAATATGAATGGTTGTTCCATTATAAAGAGAAGCATTTCGTTAATGACCTTAAGATAAAATCTACCGAATGGTTCAGTAACAAAACCAATACATTCGTGCCTTCTGTCTTTGGAGGTATTCAGTTCCCCGGAGGCATCAACCTGCGTTTCACCCAAATGCTCGACAATTTTCTTAATCCTCAGGAATTTCCTGAATTTTCGAAAACCCGTCTTTATTATTTTTCCCTTTCCTTTCATTTCAGAAACAAAGCCCGGCAAAGAGAAAAAGCTGACGAGTCGAAGGAATACGTATACTCATTATGAAGGGCCTTGTAACCAAAACTACCGGAAGCTGGTATACCGTAGCCTGTGAAAACGGACAAACAATCCCCTGTAAAATCAAGGGAAGCTTTCGCCTGCAGATGTCAAAAACAACCAATCCTGTGGTTGTTGGCGACCGTGTAACCCTTGAACTTACTCCTGACGGGAAAACAGGTATGATTACCTCCCTGGATGAACGAAAAAATTATATCATCCGTAAACCCAGCAATCTCTCCCGCCAGTACCATATTCTGGCCGCCAACATTGACCAGGCTTTGCTCGTAGTAACAGTTGCATTCCCCCAAACCCCCTATGAATTTATCGACCGATTTCTGGTTACCGCCGAAGCATACAGAATACCTGCCTATCTGATCTTTAATAAAAAGGATTTATGCACCGGCTCTTTAAAGGAACTTCTCGACGAAGCAACGGAAATTTATCAAAAAGCCGGGTACAATTATTTCCTTACTTCTGTTACTAAAAAAGACGGTATTGAAACGGTTACCGAACTGCTGAAAAACAAGATTACACTGATTTCAGGCCTGAGCGGCACAGGAAAATCAAGCCTGATCAATGCCATTGAACCGGGTTTGCAGCTCAAAACAGCGGATATTTCCCATTACCACCTCCAGGGGAAACATATCACAACCTTTTATGAAATGTTCCCGCTTAGCAACGGGGGATATGTAATCGACAGCCCGGGTTTAAGAGGATTTGGACTGGTTGACATGAAAAAAGAGGAAATCTTTCATTTCTTTCCCGAGATTTTTAAAATTGCCGGCAACTGTCAGTATTACAATTGCCTTCATCTGAATGAACCAGGATGTGCTGTACAGAAAGCTGTGGAAGAGGGCACAATCCCTTTCTCACGATACCGTAGCTATATCAATATTGTCACCGAAGAAGATACGAAATACCGCACATAGTTTGCCTGCTCATTTTTTTATCTATTTTTGAAAGCAAAATGGATATTTTGGCAATAAATTAATGAATTGCCTATCATACATTAAATCACGAATATATGCCCCGTAAATTTCTGCTTGGCGGTATAGTTCTTCCCATTTTCTTCGCAGGTAATGCGCTATTTTTCTATTTAACCTACCGCGAGCATGTCCATACCCGCCAGCAGCAGATGATGAAACAATTGTCCTATTTTACATCCGAAACGGAAAATCTTTTTGCTGCCTTCGAAAATGATCTCAATTTCTATGTTTTTAGTACCGACCTGTCAGTCTTTTTTTCCGATAAGGATCATCAGAAAGAATTAATAAATCTGGAACTTTTTTATTCACGTTTCAGCAATATCGTCTCCTCCATTACAATATACGATACCTCCCGCAATGTTTTCAGCTTGTACCGCAACCGTAAAGACGAATTCATAATTGATATATATAAATCCCAAAGCCAGAAGGAAATCAGAAGCAAGGAGATTGTGGAAGAAAAAAACGGTCAGATTACCTTTACTCTTCCCTATTTTAAGGACAAAAAATGCGGAGGTAATGTTGAAATCAATCTGGAATTCATTCCTTTTATTTCCACCACGCTGCAACGGTATACCCTTAACAGTCAGATACTGAAATGGGCTGTCAATGCTTCCGGAGAAGTTTTTCTGCTCAATCCGCAACTGGAAGAATTCAAACCACAAAACGCATCCATTATTCTTGATAGTATTTCCGGCGATTTGCCAGGAATACTCCGGCATAAAATCTACACCGGTAAGTCGGCTATCAGGGTATTGTCGGCATATTACCCCGTGCAGATCTTTCGGATTAATTTCGGCATCATCCTGAGTTACCCCCTGCGCATCATGCTCCAGGGAATTATTAAATCTTCATTAGTTTTCTTTTTTGTCAGTTTCATTATCATTGTTTTTCTTTTGTTCTATTTTGAACGATCCCTGCAGGTTATTCGAAAGCAGAAGGAAACCCTCACAAATATGGAACATGCCTACCGGCAGATTATTGATGTTCTGCCGGTAGGAATTATTATACTTTCCAAAGAAAAACGAATTAAGACCATTAATAAAACTGCCATTGAGATTCTGAATCTTGACCCGGGTGCTCAATGGATTGGTGAAAATATATCCGACCGGTTTCTTATCCCCGACAATTATCTTTATACCGATTCCTTTAATACAGCTTTTGATTCGAATCAGTTTATTTACTACTCGAACAAAGGTCATGAAGTGGCTATTCTGAAAAAGGAGATTCCTGTTCTGATTAATGGGGAAGAATGCATTATTGAAGCCTTTATTGATGTTACTCCTCTGGAAAAGTCGCGCAGGCAGGAGGCTGCTGCCAATCAGGCAAAAAGTGAATTCCTGGCACGTATGAGTCATGAAATCAGAACCCCTATGAATGGAATTATTGGGATGGCTGAAGCCCTGGCTCGTCAGAACCTTAAAGGAGAACAGGCAGAACAGGTAACCATCATCAGAAAATCAGCTGAACTGCTCATGAGCCTGCTCAATGATATTCTCGACTACTCCAAAATCGAAGCCGGTAAAATGATCCTGGAGGATATTCCTTTTCAGCTTAGAGAAGAGATCAATTGGGTGGTCAATCTTTATAAACCTCTTGCTGCCGACAAAGGTGTTCAAATCCATGTTAATATTGAGCCATCGGTTATTAATAATCTGATAGGTGATCCCATTAAACTAAGGCAAATCCTTTCTAATCTGCTAAGCAATGCTGTCAAATTTACTCCCTCCGGAGAAATTCATATTGAGGTAAACCAGATTGAAAATTATTCAGGAAATATTACCCTTGCTTTTGATGTCGAAGATACAGGCATTGGCATTCCGCCCGATAAACTGAATGAAATTTTCCGAACCTACAAACAGGCTGAAAGTTCCACTTCAAGGAAATTCGGAGGAACAGGACTTGGAACAAGCATTGCCAGGCAACTTGTTGAATTAATGAACGGTGAAATATTTGTGGAAAGTCCCTCCCGTATCTCTACTGATCCTGATCATCCCGGAAGCCGTTTTCACTTCACCGTTGAAGTTTTTTCCAATGAAAAGCTAAAGAAAAAATACGATTTCCATAATATTTCATCGTTTAATGAAATCCGCTGTGCTCTGATTACTTTCGATCCGGCCCGTGACACAGACCTCATTGAAACCATTGAAAAAATGGGAATCCAGCTAACCCTCGTCCCTTCCAGAAGCGATATCACCGGATTCCTTCAGAACCATCTTCCCGGAAAACAGGAACCTTTTCATCTGGTAATTCTCACTGACTCTAACCTCATTAACGGTTTCGCCATCGCAAAAAAAATTCAGGAAGATTCCCTTTCCGAATACTTCCTGATGATCCTTGTCTCTTCCCGCGATAAGCAGGGTAATTACATTCGCTGTAAACAATTATGGATCGATTACTATCTCATCACTCCTTTCGACCGTTCTGAAATCTTCGACATCCTGCAGGACAACTTCCCTGATCTTGCCCCTGAAAAATTCAGGCATATCCTGCCGGGCAATATCGGGAAAGGATTGAATATTCTACTTGCAGAAGACAATGCTGTCAATGTCAAAGTGGCTCAGACCCTCTTTAAAGCATTCGGAATTGAAGTTGATATTGCCCGAAATGGAAGGGAAGCAGTGCAAAAAGTCCAGGAAAAACAATATGACATCATTTTCATGGATCTTCTTATGCCGGAAAAAGATGGCCTGCAGGCTACTATTGAAATACGGGCATCGGGCATCCAGACTCCCATTATTGCGATGACTGCCAGCGCTTCCCGGGAAGACCGCAAAAGAGCCCTTTCCATTGGTATGAACGAGTACATTACCAAACCTATACGACCTGAAGAAGCAAAAACAATCCTTTTGCGCTTTGGCCACGGTAAGAATTTACCCGAAACTGAATAGCCGGTTTTATGTCAACTGGTTACCTGTCGGTAATGACTTCAAAAAGTATCTGTACTGTTTCTCCTTCATCATCAGTGAGTGTGAGCACATGTTTCCCTTCAGATGGATTGATAGCCTTCTGATGAATACTGGTAGTAACTCCCAGAAAGGTTTCATCAAGATGCCAGAATAATCGGGCATTTCTGCGCCGGTGAATTGCCTCACATATCAATCTGCTCTCCACTCCGGTCAGTTCTCTTGGAATGTAAACCTTTGATCCTGTTTTTGGATAGAGCACATCCAGCGACGGAGTTTCTCCCGGTATGGCACAGCCTTCCTTCCATTGAGGCAAAACAGCATAATCAGGATGATGGAAACGATAAAACCATTCCATTGCTGGTGGCAACACGAACCAGGGAACATGTACCATTTTATCCTGACCGGAGCATACATCGGAAACCCTGTATTTTCTGTCATTACTCAGATGGATGATCCGGTGAAAGGGACATGCTTTAGCTGTTAAACCGGTGGCAGGGGCCCAGATAGTATCTATATGCGGACAGTATGGTCCCGGCCGGTACCCGCTTTCACGACACACTGTTATCTGTGCCATATCGTCCCATGGAGGTGTGAACCATCTGCTTTTGGGCAATAGCCTGAAGACATCAAACATTATCGGGGCGGCACAGTTTAAGCCTGTCAGCAAAGGTCTGCCCTCTCCGCTTGCATTTCCAACCCACACACCAACCACATATGAAGGAGTTACCCCTATTGCCCATCCGTCTCTGTTTCCAAAACTGGTTCCTGTTTTCCAGGCAATTTTCCCTGTTCCTTCAAACCATTGCCACATACCCTCTGCATCAGGGCGATTGACTTCAGCCATAGCTTCGAACATGAAATATACAGCTGCTGCTCCTAAAATAGCATCCGGTTCCGGAATGACAGTGTCCTTCCCATGCGATCTGCCCGACTTAAGAAGTACCGGCGCGTGTAAATCTTTCGGATTATACCTGCCATTAAGGAAGGGATACTGGAGAAGTTCCCGTCCCAGGCTGGCATAAATCCCGCATAGATCCCACAGGGTACCCTCAGCTCCGCCCAGAATGAGAGTAAGTCCGTAATGGTCAGGATCAAAAGTAAGAGTACTCATGCCCAGGTCGCGTAATAACTTATGAAATCGAGGAACACTATATTGCTGAAGCATATGAACAGCCGGAACATTCAGTGAACGTGCAATCGCCCGTCTGGCCTGCACAGCTCCCTGGAAGGTTCGGTCAAAATTCTGCGGAGCAAATCCCTGCATTCTTACAGGATAATCCGGCACCAGCATATTGGGCAGAATCTCTCCGCTCTGAAGCATGGCCGCATATAAAAGAGGTTTTAATATACTTCCTGTGCTTCGGGGTGCCCGGATCACGTCAACCTCATCCCCGTGCCCCGCTTCTCCTTCGGGCACTGCATTACCAATATATGCAGCCACGTTTCCTGTTTTTGTTTCAAGTACCAGTATTGCGGTATTGTAAATTTCATTACCAGCCAGTGTCTTCTGATGGCTGGGAAGCAACTGTAAAATATGCAACTGCAACTCGCTGTCAATAGTGGTATGTATTCGTCCTCCTGGTTCGCCTCTTGCATACCGTTCCACCAGATGAGGAACCAGCCTGGGAAGCGGATAAGGTTTTTCCGGAATTGCTTCACTTTTTGCCAGCATCAGGCTCAGCGAATCCAATTCTCCTTTAAGATAAAGCTTTTCCAGAAGCCGGTCTCTTTTTTCACGAAGCATTGTCTCTCTCCTTCCGGGAAAGGCCTTAGCCGGTGTATTTGGCAAAACAGCCAGAAGGGCACTTTCACCCCACGAAAGGTCCTGTAAACGACAACCGAAGTATCTCCAGGCCGCCGCTTCAATACCTACAACATTTCCGCCAAATGGAGCATGGGCAGCATACATCCTGAGTATCTCCTCCTTGGAGTATTTAAGCTCCAGTCGCGTGGCCAGAATGATTTCAATTGCTTTCTGAAAAATATTTCTTGGCTTGCCAGGCCGACTGAGACGTATAACCTGCATGGTCAGTGTGCTTCCTCCACTACGAATCTCACCCGCCCTGATATTTTGTACCAGTGCCCTTCCTAGAGCTTTAATATCGAAACCAGGATGAGAATAAAAACGTTTATCTTCAAAAGTAATAAGGGCTTTTTTGTACCTCCAGGGTAGAGAATCAGGAGCTGGAAATCGCCATTGTCCGTCGGTGGCAATCTTTGCCCCTAGCAACTTCCCATTCACATCTTCAAGAACAGTTGCATAAGGTACCCTGAACAAGGGTTCGGGAAGAGAAAATGCATACCATACAACTAAAACAATCAAAAGGCTTCCTGCAGGTAAAAACCACCTGACAGTGTTTCTGCAACAACAGTTCCACCGTCCGGTATTTTGCCTATTCATGAAAGATAGCTATTTCCCGAGCGCATTGGCTCCGCTCACTATCTCAAGAATTTCATTGGTAATGGATGCCTGGCGGGCTTTATTGTAATTCAACCGCAAGGTATTGAGCAATTCCGTGGCATTGTCAGTTGCTTTGTACATTGCGGTCATGCGCGCTCCATGCTCAGCAGCGAAGGAATCAAGAAGCGCCTTGAAAAACTGTATCTTCAACGATTTGGGAATAATCTCCTTTACCATTACTTCCTTGGTAGGTTCAAAGATATAATCGGGGTGTATTACCTCCTGGTCTTTCGGAATTTCAATTTTAACTGGCAAAAACGTTTCAACGGTCAGCAATTGAACAGCAGCATTCTTGAACTGATTGTAAACCAGGATAATCCGGTCATATTCTTTCCGGAGAAACTTATCCATGAGGTCCTCTACCAGAGGCGAAACATTTTCGAAGGTAAGCCGGTCGTATAGCTGACTCTGATTGTCAATGACGGGTAAAGAACGTGATTTAAAGAAATCATATCCCTTTTTGCCGATTACCAGCAGATGAACATTTCCCCTTGTCGCCTGGGCAGAAAAATCCTCCTCTATCATCTGCAGGGTTTTCTTGATTACATTGGAATTAAAGGCTCCGCAAAGGCCTTTGTTGGAAGTAATAACCACGAGTAAAATCCGGTTAGGATCCCTTTCCTGGGCATATTCATTCCCTTCACCAGCTGCAAGGCTGTCTACCAGGCTCATCAAAATATCGTGGAGTTTTCCGGCATATGGCCTGATCTGAAGGATAGCATCCTGAGCCTTGCGCAGTTTGGCAGCCGACACCATTTTCATGGCACTTGTAATCTGCCGGGTCGAAATAACCGAAGCTATCCTTATACGTATTTCCTTTAGATTGGCCATGGAGTTCTATTGCTTCGAATTTTTATTTATACTTTGCCGCTATGTCAAGGGCAACCTTTTCCATAATCTCCTCGGCTTCCTTTGTCAGGTTACCTGCCTTCAACTCATCCATCACGGCTTTATGCTTGATATTCATGAACTGAAGGTACTCTGCTTCAAAGTCCCGCACCCGGTTTATAGGAACATCCCTGAGAAGACCACGTGTTCCGCAGAAAATAATTGCGATCTGGTTTTCTACCGGCACCGGCGAATACTGTCCTTGTTTAAGAATTTCAACATTCTTCGCACCTTTATCCAGCACAGCCAGTGTGGCGGCATCCAGGTCAGACCCAAACTTGGCAAATGCCTCCAATTCTCGATACTGAGCCTGGTCAAGTTTCAGGGTTCCTGCAACTTTTCGCAAAGATTTTATCTGAGCATGGCCTCCAACTCGGGAAACGGAAATTCCGACGTTGATAGCCGGGCGTACCCCTGCATTGAACAGGTTGGATTCCAGAAATATCTGTCCGTCAGTAATAGAAATCACATTGGTAGGAATATAGGCTGAAACGTCACCAGCCTGTGTTTCAATGATCGGTAATGCCGTAAGGCTTCCCCCACCTTTCACTATCGGTTTAATTGATGGCGGTAAATCGTTCATCTGGGCGGCAATCTCGTCTGATTCGATGATTTTGGCTGCCCGCTCCAGAAGCCGCGAATGGAGATAGAAAATATCGCCCGGATAGGCTTCACGTCCCGGTGGACGGCGAAGCAACAGCGATACTTCACGATAGGAAACAGCCTGCTTCGAAAGATCATCATATACAATCAGGGCATCCCGACCTGTATCGCGGAAAAATTCACCGATTGCTGCACCGGCGAAGGGTGCATAAAACTGCATCGCGGCGGGATCGGAAGCTGTAGCGGATACAATCACCGTATAGGACATAGCTCCGTGTTCTTCAAGAATCCGCGCCAGATTGGCTACAGTCGATCCTTTCTGCCCAATAGCAACGTAAATACAATATACCGGATCTCCTTTGAGGAAATTTTCCTTTTGGTTAATAATGGTATCAATGGCAATAGCCGTTTTTCCGGTTTGCCGGTCACCGATAATCAGTTCCCTTTGTCCTCTTCCGATGGGTATCATGGCATCAATGGCCTTAATACCGGTCTGAAGCGGTTCCTTAACCGGCTGCCTGAAAATAACACCAGGAGCTTTCCTCTCCAGAGGCATTTCGTAAGTCTTACCAGTTATCGGACCTTTCCCGTCAATCGGCTCTCCCAGGGTATTGATGATACGGCCCAACATTCCCTCTCCAACGTTGATCGAAGCAATACGCCGGGTTCGCTTTACTTTATCCCCCTCCCTGATTTCTTCCGAAGATCCGAAAAGAACGGCACCTACATTATCCTCTTCCAGGTTTAATACAACACCCATCATCCCGTTCTCGAACTCAATAAGTTCATTGCTCTGCACATTTCTGAGTCCGTATATACGGGCAATTCCGTCTCCAATCTGAAGCACCGTTCCGACTTCCTCCAGCTCAATGCTGGTACTAATTCCTTCAAGCTGTTGCTTCAGAACTTTGGAAACTTCCGAAGGTTTAATTTCGGCCATAATATTTTGATTATTAATTTCTTACTGAATTAATTGTCGTTTCATTAAGCGTAACTGCGATGCAATACTGGCATCGATCTGAAGATCATCAACACGCACGATGAATCCACCTATCAGCGAAGGCTGAACAACCGGGGTTAGTGCAATTTCTGAATGGAACATCCGCCGGAGCACTTCCGATACCTTTCCTGTAATCTCTTGAGAAACAGGAAAAGCTGTTATTAACTCAGCCGGTTTCACTCCGAGTGATAGAGTATACAGATGCATGAATCTTCTGAGAATATCGGGCAGATAAGTTTCCCTTCTGTTTTGAAGGATTAGTTCCAGAAAACGCATGGTGATTTCTTCAATCTTCCCGGTAAACAATACTTTGATTATTTTCTTCTTCCCGGAAGGCGGAATAACTGGATTCAGCAAAGCTACCTGCAGATCATCGGACTCCTTCCAGACGCTTTGTATCAAACGGATATCGTCTGCTGCTTTTTCAAGCATTTTCCGTTCCGCAACAAGCTCAAAAAAAGCTTTTGCGTACCGTACCCCTATTTTGCTGGTTTCCATAAATCCTTCCTTCAGTTAACTTTTACCGAGCGAAGGTAATCGTCTATAAGTTTCTGTTGTTCTTTATCATCTTCGAGCTTTTTGCGAAGAATCTTTTCGGCAATATCAACCGAAAGAGAGGCAACCAGATTTCGGATTTCTCCCATTGCAGCCGCTTTTTCACTGGCAATCTGAACTTTAGCCGATTCAATGATTTTCTTCCTTTCTTCGGTTGCCTGTTCCCTGGCTTCGCTCAATATACGCTCCTTAATTTCGCGTGTCTCGTTCAGCATTTTTTCCCGTTCACGCCTTGCCTGCTCCATGAGGCGCTCGTTGTCGGCTTTCATCTGGGCCATTTGTTCCCGGGCTTTATCAGCTGCTTTCAACGCCTCTTCTATGGTCTTCTCCCGTTCCTTCAGGGCTTTCAGAATGGAAGGAAAAGCGAATTTCCCAAGGATATACAATAAGATGCTGAAAGTAACCAGCATCCAGAACAAAAGACCTATTCCCGGAGTGATGAGTTCCATAAACCTGAAGTTTAATGGTAAATTGAATTGCTTCCCGGAACCATCCCGGAAAGCAGGTTTCTTAAAGGAACAATACCAGCAGACACAGAACAACAGCAAAGAAGGCAACCCCTTCAACCAGAGCTGCTGCAAGAATCATGTTGGATCGGATATCTCCTCCTGCCTCAGGCTGACGGGCTATCGCTTCCATAGCCTTGGAACCGATCAATCCGATGCCCAATCCGGCACCTACTACGGCAAGTCCTGCACCCAATGCCGCTCCAAGACTACCCAGAGCAGCGGCTTGTAAAAGAATAAATAATGTCATCATAGTGTTGAATTTTTATCTTTAAAACTCCGTATTGATTATGTATGTTCTTCATGTACATGCTCCGCGGTTGCCATTCCAAAATAAAGGGCTGACAACAATGTAAAAACATATGCCTGTATAAGTGCTACCAGCAGTTCAAGCAAACCCATAAAAACTGTAAAAAGTATTGAGATCAATGAAATTCCGTAACCAAATGCCGGATGCATCTCTCCAAAAATAAAGATCAGGCTGAAAAAGCCCAGGGCAATTATGTGGCCGGCAAGAATGTTGGCAAATAGACGAACCATCAGCACAAACGGCTTTGTGAACATCCCCATGATTTCAATAAAGGGCATTAGTGGCAGCGGTATCTTCAGCCACCAGGGAACTCCGGGCATATTGACCATGTGCAGCCAGTAATCACGGTTGCCGCTTACCGATGTAATGATAAAAGTAAACAAAGCCAGTACCATGGTAACAGCTATGTTACCCGTAACATTTGCTCCGCCGGGAAAAATGGGAATCAAACCCATCATGTTGTTAATCCAGATGAAAAAGAACAGGGTTAAAAGGTATGGCATAAAACGCTCATACTTCTTTTCACCGATGAGGGGCCTGGCTATATCATCCCGTATGAAAAGTATGAACGGCTCCAATGCCGACTGCAAACCGCGGGGTGGCTGATTTGGATTTCTCTCATACGCTTTGGCAACCGACAGAAAAATCCAGAGCATCAACAATACGCTGACAAATATAGCTACCACATTCTTGGTAATGGAAAAATCCAGTGGTCTAACCTGGGTGCCATCAGGCAGGGTTTCCACGATTTTCCCATTGTTGGGGCCTTCGTGGGCAATGGAAAAATTTTTCCAGGATGCATGCCCATGCTCAAAACGGGATGACATAAAAACATGGAGACCCGAATTTTTGCTGTACAAAATGATTGGCAGTGGAATGGCTACTTCGGTGCTATGTCCGTCTTTATGCTGTATACTGAATATATGCCAGTTGTAAGCATCTTCAACATGTTCAAAAATAAAAGTGCCCGGATTAAATTTTTCAGTTTTCTGTTCTTCTCCCTTCTGTTCATGTTGCTGTTCCTCAGAACGGACAACACTCCAGGGCAAGAACAGAAAAATACTGATTATGAATAGTTTATTGATATATCCCCAATGCACCACTCTTTTTATCATAAAGCACCCGAAAGAAAGGTTAAATATAGTAATCTTTCAAATACCACGACTATTTTTTTTATTCCATCTTTCAGCCATTATCCATTGAATAGAAAACACTGTAAATACCAGATAGCTTCCCAGTAAGGTTAGCAGAAAAGATTTTGGTTCCAAACGGAATGCAACAAGCACAAACAAGCTGATTCCAATGTAAGCAATGATTTTTAAAACGGTAAATACCAGGAAATACCGAACAAAAGCTGCATCTCCCCTGATACGAGCCTTCTGAAGCACGGCCATGAAAAAAGTTGTTCCGATTAAAACCAGAAAAATGGGAACAAGCAGTTCTGCGATCAAAGGTGGCCGATGCATCAGTCTGGTAATCAGAAAGGCAATGACTATAAGGATCAGCCCGATAAGTCCGTTACGGAGAAAAATGGTTCTCATGGTTTCCTGTTCTTCTTGCCGGTCAAACCAATCAGATCTTTAATAGCATGGTATATCGCAATAATAACTGCGAGAATGGTTAAAACGAAGGTAAAAACAGGAAATTTCCACTGTACCAACTTATCAAGGCCCATTCCGCCGAAAGCCCCCAGGGCAATTATAACAAACATCTGAAAAGCCAGGGATGAATACCTGGCAAAAGCAGTAATTGTTTCCTTGTCAGGCCTGGGTTTCTCTCTTTCTTTCGCCGGTGTCATGATTGGAAGACATTGTGCAGGTACCCGTAAATGTGCATCCGGGTTCTATGGAAAGTTTTCCGACTTGTATATCACCCAGCACTTTGGCTGTAGACTTCAAAGTCAAGAGGTCGCTAACAAAAATTTTCCCTTCTATTTCACCGGCAATGTCAGAATTCTTACACCTGATTTCTCCTTTAACATGTCCGGTATCTCCTACCACTACTTTACCTTCTGTAATCAGATTACCGTTCAATATCCCGTCAAAACGGATATCTCCGCCAGAAAGAATATCACCCTTTATTTCCGTCCCAGCATTAATCATGTTTACACTGGTTGGCTCCGTATCATTATTTTTTGCCATAACAAATTGAATTACTGAAACAATACCTGATCACCAGCAAAAGTAATAATTCCTTTCAGATTCTTTGCAAATATTTATGCTCACCAAATGGTTTATGATGAGAACAGTGTTTGTGAAAAAAAGACAGATTATCCTGAGGTAGTCCGGTCGCTGCAGATGTTAAGCCGGATCATACCCCCATACTACATATACTGCACCCCAGGTAAAACCTCCCCCAAAGGCAACCAGAATAAGTTTGTCACCTTTCTTCAGTTTTTTCTCATAGTCCCAGAGAGCAAGCGGAACGGTAGCTGCCGTTGTATTGCCGTATTTCTGTATATTAATCATCACCTTGTCGGGCGAAAGGCCCATTCGTTTGGCTGTGGCATCGATAATGCGCATATTGGCCTGGTGGGGGACCAGCCAGGCAACATCATCCGAAGTCAGATGCTGGCGTTCCATCATTTCTACAGCAACATCCGCCATTTTTGAAACAGCAAATTTGAAGACCGTCTGCCCTTCCTGATATATATAATGTTCCTTTGCATCCACTGTAGCATGTGATGCAGGCCTTTTCGAACCTCCGGCTTTCAGATACAGATGCTTTGCGCCGGAACCATCGGTGTAAAGTTTATGATCAAGAACCCCGTAAGGTTCTGTGGTAGGTTCCAGCAATACGGCTGCAGCTGCATCACCAAACAAAGGACAAGTCGTCCGGTCTGTATAGTCTGTAATTGACGACATTTTATCAGCTCCTACAACGATTACCTTCTTGTAGCGACCATTCTCAACAAACTGCGTACCGACCGTCAATGCATAAAGAAATCCTGAACAGGCAGCTGCCAGATCAAAGCTCCACGCGTTTGTTAATCCTGCTTTGTCGCATATTATGTTTGCCGTTGACGGGAAAAACATGTCAGGCGTAACAGTTGCGCAAATCAACAGATCAATCTCTTCAGGATTTGTATTTGTCTTCTTCAAAAGGTTCTTTACTGCTCCCACAGCCAATACGGAGGTTCCTTTATTTTCTCCTTTAAGTATGCGCCGCTCCTTGATTCCGATACGCTGCATGATCCATTCATCAGTCGTATCGACCATCCGACTTAATTCTTCGTTAGTAAGAACATAATCAGGCACATAAGCACCTATGCCAGTGATTACTGCATGCAGTTTTTCAGCCATTACTGAAATGCCTCCTTGATTTTTTCCACCAGTTGTGATTTCACAACATGGTATGTGTTGGTGATCATATTTTTTATAGCCTCTGCATTGGATATGCCATGCCCGATGACAACAGGATGGTTGATACCGAGAACAGGAGTGCCGCCTGTATTTTCGAAGTTAAATTCTTCGAAAAACGGATGATGGATACCAAGTTTTTTGACCAGTCCGTAAAAAGCTTCGGCTTCTTTCAATAAAATATTTCCTACAAACGCATCACATACAATCACATTTTGCTTTTCCGGATTGAAGAAGTCATGGCCTTCCACGTTCCCAATGAAAAGAAACTGATTGGTATCTTTCATCAGTTTGTAAGTTTCCTTGGTCACCATGTTTCCCTTTTCCTCTTCAGATCCAATGTTCAGCAATCCCACCTTCGGATTTTCTATCTCGAGAAAAGTACGGGCATATACAGATCCCAGTATTCCGTATTGATATAAAACATCAGGCCGGGCATCAGGATTCAGGCCCACATCAAGAAGAACAATGGGTTTCCCTTCCGGTGTAGGAACATGAGCTGATATCACAGGACGGATAATGCCCGGTATTACTTTGGATACCAGCATGGCTCCTGCCAGCATGGCTCCAGTATTACCGGCACTGGCAAATGCATTCAGTTCGCCCTGCTTCAGCATGATAAATCCCCGGTATATGGAGGAGTCTCTCTTCTGAGCAAAGGCCTTGGCGGGGTTTTCCCCCATCTCGATTACTTCAGTTGTATGTACAATGGTAAATGAATCAGGGTCGAAGTGCTTTTCCCTGCAAATTTCTTTAATTCGTTCACTGTCCCCTATCAAAACCAGTTCCACTTCTTCAGGAAGCAAATGTCTGGCTTTGATGGCACCGCTTACAACAGCATCAGGGGCAAAATCACCCCCCATCGCATCGATCCCCAGTTTCATTGGTCAGAAACTGTTTGCAGCATCAGGCAGTAACCGTCTTTTCAATGACAGGTTTCCCACGATAATAACCACATTCAGGGCAAATATGATGCATCTCAATTGTTGCTCCGCAATTCTGACAGGTAGTCAATGTCGGAACAAGGGCCTTGTCATGGGTTCTTCTTTTGTCTCTGCGTTGTTTTGAAATCTTTCGTTTTGGATTTGGCATGGCGTTACTGATTTAAGTTAATATCTTTCAGTTTATTCCAAATATCATTGTCGCTTTTCACTCTTTCTTCATCAACGGCTATTTCATTTAGCCTCCTTATCATTTCCGGATCACAGGTTGAGTGTCCGTCTTCATCATCAGGGTGAATTTTCCGGTATGGAAGCGCCAGCATTATGAATTCATAAAAAAACTGCCCCATATCAATCCGGGTCTCTTCATGCGGAATAACCAGAGCAGATTCGGTTTCTTCAGCCCACGTATCCCCGAAACGAACATACAAATGTTCCTTTACATCTACCGGTTGCTGATAGTACTCCAGGCACCTGTCGCATACCACCTCCACTATTCCCTTAATAGCAATATCAAACTCCATGAAGGAATTTCTGCGAAGTAAATCAACTGACGCCGTCAGATCACCGGTACGTACATCCGGGGAAGGATACTTCTCAAAGAACTTTCCCGTTATACCGAAGGTGTAGGCGTGATGCCCCTCGCTTAATCCCTTAAAGGGAATGATATATTCTTCCAATTCTCTCACCTGAAAAAAATCGGATGCAAAAGTATAAATTATTGTCAGAATAAAAAAGAAAATCCTGTGAATAAAAACTATAACTAATTATAAGTAAAATAATTACAATAACCGGCAATTGTTAATCTTTTTCCCATACCGCATGAATGGTTCGTTTTTTTCCACAGTGCAAATAAAAACGAAGTGGTCTGTTATATTTACCCCATTTATTCCTTAGAAGCTCTTGAAAAGAGCAAACTAATTAATTAACTGGAGTTGTCCCTATTTTGAATAATCAACTTTCAGGTGAATTGAAAATTCGACTAATAGATGGGATTTTCAAATTTTCAATAAAGTCTAAATTACAGATGGAGGTGCTCTTTTATAGCATCTTCCAGTTCATTAACAAAATAATCATTCTTTGTCAAATAGCCGGTAGCCCCCTCCCGTCTGTACTCCTCCTTCAGCATGGGATCATCATGGCTTGACAAAACCAGCACCGGCAGATCCATTCTAACTTTTCGAATGGCACGAAGCAGATCAAGTCCTGTTAATGGTGGCTCCCCTTGATTTCCAAAATGATGATCGGTTACCACCAGATCGGGCTCCATTGACAGAGCCGCCAGGCATTCATCAATGGAGGAAAATGTCTGCAGCCTGATACCGGTTTGATTCCCTATGACATATTCCACCAGGCTTAGTATAACGTTTTCATCATCAACAATAAAAACCAGTTTATCTTTTTCCATTTTTCAGTATATCAATAAAAATGTAAAATTGAATAAAATCAGCACATAAAACAAGCCACCATAAGCTGCCTCCCAAAAACCGGAATGAGAGTATTTTGCTCATTTATCTTTTCTGCAATTTTTTGGCTTTCAATATTAAAGATTCATGCCGGCACTTTTTCCTGGATAAAAAATTTTTGTTTTTCGTATCTTTAATGATCTTTTAAATCTTTCCTCATGGAAAATCCAACTCTTGAAATATCCGGGTTCATACTCAAGAAAGAATTTCTTTCCACGATACGGTTTAATGTTCTTGAAGATACGCTTGTGCTGGAAAACAAAAAACCTTTCCCGGGATATTTTGGTAATAATCTCCCTGATACTGAAGAACCCCGTTCCGTTTTTCTTTTGCTTCAGGAGTCAGCTTCACCTGAGCTGGTAGGACGCTGGTTAGCCACCGTAAAAAAGAAAGAAAAGCATACCTGTTACGGTAATTATGCTGAGTTAATTATCGGAAATGAAGCGTTTTCATCGATCAGGATACTTGGACTTGATTGCTTTTCACGCATCGGAAAGATTCAGGCAGCATTGCAGAAAGAAGGAGTCAAATTCAGAAAAGTTCGCACCATTGAGCAGGAAGGGTTGATTAAGGTTCATAAAACCTTTCTTCTTAAGGAAACAGAGGAAGGGAAATATCTTGATGTAAAAGATAATGCCAAAATGTATTTTACCCTATCACGGTTCATCAGCTGGCAGGATTTTGAAGTGATAACACGTCATGTCAAAAACAATTGCAGCAATCCTGTTTTTGATGCAGCTCTTGGAGGTTTGTACCGTTACAGGGGATATGAAGAAATCGTACGCATTTATTCGCCTCACCAGCGGGAAGTTCTCATGAACGAATTACCCGGTCTTTATGAAGTAGTTATGCGTCACCATTACAATTCCTGATGATCTTTATGATGACCTGCCGGTACCCATTTGTACACTTTATCCGACCTTCTCACGGCCCCGGGAACCCTGAAAGCAATCAGCATTCCTTTATGTGCTGAAGGGATAGCGCCATGGTCATCGCGCAATTCGGTAATTTGTGTTTCCATTACACCTGTCGTGGGACCGATAATCAGCACCTCATCATTTGCATTGAGCTGGCCTGCATCCATCTGCACCTCAGCCACCCCGATTTTCGCATAATAGTTAACCACTTTCCCAATGTATTCTTTCCTTCGGGTGGCATGCGAGCCATATCGCCGGCTCCATTCAACCAACTTTCGGCCCAGATAATACCCATCCCAGAACCCCCTGTTGAAAACACCGGCCAGCCTTTCCTTCCATAGCTGAATTTTCTCATCTGAATAGGTATTTTCAGCAATAGACTGAAGCGCTTCATGGTAACAGGCTGTAACGGTTTTAACATATTCAGGTGATCTGGCCCTTCCTTCAATTTTCAGAACCGATATCCCGGCTTCCAGGATTCGATCAAGAAAATCAATAGTACATAAATCCTTGGGCGACATTATGTACTGGTTATCTATTTCCAGTTGATAACCCGTTTCGGCATCGGTAACCAGATAGCTTCTGCGGCATACCTGGAAACATTCCCCCCTGTTGGCTGAGTGGTTGAACTCATGAAGGCTCAGATAGCATTTCCCTGAAATAGCCATGCACAGGGCTCCATGCGCAAACAATTCCAGCCTGACAGGTTTTCCGGAAGGACCTGTGATTCTACTGTCTTGAATTTCAGAGTGGATTTTTCTTATCTGATCAAGTGAGAGCTCCCTTGCCAGCACCACCACATCGGCCCATCTGGAATAAAACCGAAGCGATTCTTTATTGCTTATGTTCAACTGAGTGGAGAGGTGAATTTCAAGTTTTCTCGAGGCCGCATATTCCAGCAACGACTGATCGGCCAGTATAACGGCGCTGATTCCCTCACTGGCAGCCGCATCGAGCATTTCTCTGGCACGGGGAAGATCGTCATCGTATATCACTGTATTCAGGGCCAGATATGCCCTGACATTGTGACGAGATGCAATATCCAGTATTTCCCGCAGATCGCCCAAAGAGAAATTGACCGACGAACGGGAACGCATATTCAGATTTTCCAGACCAAAATAAACCGAGTCGGCCCCCCCCTGAATGGCAGCCATAAGCGATTCAAAAGAACCAACAGGTGCCATCAGTTCAATATCTTTTCTGCTGATTCCCATACGATCAATCATAATGGCCTGGAAGTATAATACGTATTGTGGTTCCTTTTCCCGGTTCAGAAGATGCAACAAAAATTCTTCCCTTATGGTACATTTCGATAATTCGTTTGGAAAGACTCAGTCCGAGCCCCCAGCCTCTGCTTTTGGTTGTAAAGCCCGGTTTAAAAATTGTTTTATGCAAAGATCGGGGTATTCCTTTCCCGGTATCGGTAACATCAATGATCACCTTTTCGTCCGAACGAACCAATGTCACAGTAACTGTGCCTTTTCTTCCCTCCAGTGCATCCACAGCATTCTTCATCACATTTTCAAGTACCCATTCAAGAAGGGAACTGCTGGCCGGAGCCATTAATGAATACATCGGAACATCGGTCTGCAGTACCACATCACCCGGTACACGGGTTCTGATATAATCCACTGTCCTTACAATCAACTCAGTAAGATCAACAGACTTCATGACCGGGTCGGAACCTACCTTCGAAAACCGCTCGGTAATCTTTTCAAGCCGTCTGATATCTTTCTCCATCTCATCTATTATATCGGGCGCTAAATTCCTATCTCTCAGAATTTCTGCCCACGCCAACAGCGAAGATGTCGGGGTTCCCAGTTGATGTGCTGTTTCTTTGGTTAATCCAACCCATACCTTGTTCTGTTCCGCTTTGCGCGATGCACTGAAAGCAATATACGATACCAGAATAAACAGTGTGATTACTCCTAACTGTATGAAGGGATACAACGTAAGCCTGGTAAGAAGAATGGAATTTTTGTAATAGATATAATTTTTTTCACCTCCCCCGATTTCGATTATGATAGGATCATGCTGTGTTTTCATTACTTCAAGTTCTTTCTCAAGGTATCCTTCCCTGGAAACCTTAAGCGAGTCGAGATTTCTCCACGCAACAATCATTCCTTTATGATCCACAAGTATCACAGGAACCGTCGTGTTATCCTGTACAACCTGAAGCAAAAAACTCAAATCCGTGCCGTCAGGTTCCGGTGAAGCCAGTTTCTTGGTTGCCTCCGCCCACAGCAAGACTTTTTTTTCTTCTTCAGCCGAAAGCTGCCTGATAAGATGATTTGTGTAAAAAAGAGAACTGACACCAATTGCCACCGCCGTAAGGAAAAGCAGGAATTTCCAGCGTTGTTTCTCGCGATATATGTTCTTCATAATGATACGAAGTTACTCATTTCTTTTTTGTCGTATCAGGAAGAAAGTCTTCATCCCATTCAATCCTGTAGTTTACTCTGTTATCCTGCTTTTTTGTGGTCTTATTATCCGGTTCTGAGGAGGGATTGAATTGTTCATCAAATTCAATCTGCGGCGACTCAAAACCCTTGGTTTTGTTACCGGTGCGGAATGTACTGTCAGTCCTGTTACGTCCGAATTCTTCTTTCAGAATAGTTTTCAGGGTTTCCTTTTCACTTCTCAGCCGGCCTTTGACATCAGAAAAAGCTGATTTTGTATCATACCCCACGCTTACATTTTTCCCGTCGCCACGTATTACCAGATGCAACAGCATTTTGTGCGCATCATCCGGTGATACAATTCCGAATTCGGTATTTTCCTTTTTCATCTTCCTGGCTTTTCCGCTCAGTACCTCATTAAGCTGAAGACGAATCCGGTAGGTATAGTTGTTGTCAAAATGATGTTCTCCCGAAGCGGAAATATTAAGCGCCGATGATTTTATATCCATTACCGGCAAAATGACGGTCTTGTCCCGGATGTATATTTCATTCTGAAGAGTGGAAAAATAAACATGCTGAAGGTCTTCCAGCTTGATGAAGTCCGATAATCCCATTAAAGGTTCAAAATCAATCAGCTCTCCTTTGGAAATAGTAACGGAAGTTCCGGCAAGCAATGTTTCCGGTTTAAGGCGGAATTGATTGTCCCATTCAGCCTGAACATCAGCATTCCCATCAAGGATACCCCTTACGTGTTTATCGGTTATAAAGGTCTGCCCGAAACAATTCATCCCTGAAAATAATTGATTAATATCCAGTTTATTAAAATTACACTGCGCCCGCACCATAAAATCATAATTGTAACGCTGTACTACGGCACCGCCACCGGAAACTTTTCCCGACATGGTTTCCATGGTTACCGACCTAAGAACCAGCATGAAAGGATAATACGAGGCCATACCGGCTACAAGATCCGCTCCAAATTTGCCTATCTGCAGATGATCCAGTGAGAAATCAAGATGAAAACGAATGCTGTCGGGAAAATGCAGTCCCTTGCTTTTTGGAACTTGTTCCCTGGTCTTTTCTTCTGAACCCAGAGTAAGTTTCAGGGAAGGAGAATAAACCTGGGCATGCAGATCAAGCATATCTCCTGACGTCAGCCACCGATGAAAGCCTGGCAGAACAGCCTGTATCCTGAAACGGTTGGGTCCCGACACCAGGTTCATGTCTTTAATGACAAATTCGCGGCCTGGTTTTACCAACCCGCTGATACCTGTAAGCTGGAAACCCTGGTTTCTTAAAAATACAGCTCCGTCGGATATCTGCAAGGTACCTCCATAGGTCCAGTCACCTAATTCTTTCCTGTTGATTGCGTTCAGGTTTCGAAGGGTACCCTTTGCAAAAAAATCTCCCCGTATTCGCCCCTGGCAGACAATTGCCGAATCACTTGAAAATGAACGGTAAAGTTCACCTGCATCAGCATCTGTTTTGAAAGACAACAGAACAGAAGGATGAATAAAATTTTCCAACCGGAGAGATCCTGAAAACTTGCTTTTACCAACGGAAAACGAAGTTTCCGAAAAATGAATGTTAGCTGATCTCAGACTATGAAATGCTCCTGTGCTGAAATGAATTTGTGTAGCCAGATTTTCCAAATTTACTTCATTTGCCAGCTTTAAGCGACCTTTTTCCAATTTACATTCCGCTTCAACCCGCGGCGAACGGGTAGGGCTCACAGTATCGTAAATTCTTAAAAATCCTGTTATCCGCCCCGCAGGGGAAAATCTCTGAAATTTTTCTCTGTATGCCAGGGGAAGAGATTTGAGAATCTCTCGTATCTCAGCATTCTTCATTCGGACAACGATGTCGATCACCAGGGGAGGTCCGTCTTTCATTGTCCCTTCTGCTGTCAGCAAAAGCTTGCCGGCTTCCAGCTTTCCCCCCTGTAAATTGTATGTTCTGTCTTTCACAAGGATTTTTGTTTCAGCCGAAGTCCTGATGCCCCCCGGAAAAACCAGGCTGTCAATCTGCATTACCCCTGTGAGACCCGATGCTTTAATGGCCATGGTGAATTCGGAAGCACTGAAATCTCCCTGTACCCTTGCGTGGGAAAGACTGTTTTCAATCCTGACTTGCTTACAGAGATTCTCATAACGGAAAAAGACATCTCTTATTTTTACATCTTTCAGTTCCACAAAGAATTTACTTTCAGCTTCAGTTTCGCTTTTCTTCCAAACCAGATAGTTGGGAATTTGGTTCTTATCGATGAGTAGATTTATGGTTCCATCGTTGATCTGAACCGAATGAATACTGTAATACTTCCTGATAAGGTCTGGCAAATTGAACTCAAACCTTATAACTTTGAAAGCAAATACCGTATCGCCATAACCGGAAAACTGGTGAGCAGAAAAATCGGAAGGAGCAAAGCCTTTTACATTGGAAAACTCAACTGAGGCCCTTGGAAAACTGCTCAGGAAATGAAATTTTACTTCTGAAGCCTCAACTTTGATCCGTAAAAAGCGGTTCAATTCGTTCAAAACAAATTCAGTCAGATCTTTACGGATAAAAAATCCTACCGAAATACTTACTGAACCAACTAATCCGAAAACAATCAGCAAAACAATCAGCACCTTTTTCAGCGCGCCCATTCCTGCAATCTTTTAAAAAATGTATTTTAGCCCTGCAATATTACTAAAACCCTGCAAATAAAGCAGGGTATGCATGAAACGAAAGAAGTTGCGGGATATTTTATGCTTAGGTAATTGATTAATATTTCAGCTATGCGTGCAGTTATTCAACGAACCACATTCTCTGAGGTAATCATCGACAACACCGAAAAAGTATCGCTGGGAGCGGGATTAATGATTCTTGTGGGCATTGAAGAGTCAGATACCATGGATGATATCGATTGGTTATGCGGAAAAATTTCCCGCTTGCGGATTTTTGATGACGCCAATGGTGTCATGAATCTGTCGGTGCAGGATGTTCATGGTGAAATTCTTGTGATCAGTCAATTCACGCTTCATGCGAGCACAAGAAAAGGTAATAGACCTTCCTATAGCCGGGCAGCAAAGCCCGAAACTGCTGAGCCCCTATTTATCCAATTTGTGAGCACTTTGCGCCAGGTTTCAGGATGCAAGGTTGAAACCGGCAAATTTGGAGCCTACATGCAGGTGCATATTGTTAACGACGGTCCGGTAACGATTATTATTGATACTAAAAACAAGGAATAATGACACTAAAGGAAGCACAGGAAAAAGCCGATCAATGGATAAAGGAACACGGCGTTCGTTACTTTAACGAGCTCACCAATCTTGCTCTGTTGATGGAGGAAGTTGGAGAAATGGCGCGTATCATAGCCCGTCGGTATGGCGAACAATCCTACCGCGAAGGAAGCAATCCGGGAAATCTGGAAGACGAAATGGCTGACGTGTTGTTTGTGCTTCTATGTATCGCAAACCAGACCGGTATAGATCTTACAACCGCATTGGAAAAAAACCTGCAAAAGAAAACCAGCCGTGATGCCAACCGTCATAAATCAAACCCAAAATTGAACCAGTAGTTGGTTATACTGGCTAATTTTTATACCTTTGCCCTCTGAAAATCTACCCTATCGATTACGGGCTGTTAGCTCAGTTGGTTTAGAGCATTACCTTGACAGGGTAGGGGTCACTGGTTCGAATCCAGTACAGCCCACAAAAAGTGTTTAAATCGGCCGGTTGTTTCTCAGCATCAACCGGCTGATTTTTCACTGAATCCGAAAAAAACGAAGCAGGCGAATTAGCTTCTCATTTTTCGTAATATTCAAGGTACCACTGCACAAAGCGGTGTACCCCTTCTTGAACCGATGTGCAGGGCCGGTATCCCGTATCTGTTTCCAGATCCGATACATCAGCCCAGGTACCTGGCACATCACCCGGCTGCATTGGTTTAAGTAATAATGTGGCTTTTTTGCCAAGTTCCTTTTCTAGCGCATGGATAAAGTCGAGTAAACGCACCGGCCGGTTGTTTCCTATGTTATAAATCCGGTACGGAGCCGTTGAAAAGGAAGGATCAGGGTGCTCAGGATCCCAGTCGGTTCGTCCGGCAGGCGGTATTGCAGCAACCCGCAAAATACCTTCAGTAATATCATCAATGTAAGTAAAATCCCGAACCATTTCCCCATTGTTAAATACTTCCAGAGGTTCTCCTTTCAGAATCGATCGTGTGAAAATGAAAAGAGCCATGTCGGGACGACCCCATGGACCATATACCGTAAAAAAACGAAGTCCGGTCGATGGTATCCCAAACAGGTGGCTATAGGAGTGGGCCATCAGCTCATTGGCCTTTTTTGTCGCAGCATACAGACTCACAGGATGATCAACAGGATGATGCTCGCTGAAAGGCATAGCCCTGTTGAGTCCATATACACTTGAACTGCTGGCAAATACAAGATGCATGACCGGAAATGCCCGGCATCCCTCCAGAATATTCAGAAATCCTTCTACATTCGACTCTATGTATGCTTCCGGATGCTGGAGACTGTATCGCACTCCTGCCTGTGCCGCCAGGTGGATAACAATATCTGGTTTTTCTTTTTCAAAAATCCTGAAAAGTTTTTCCTTCTCACCAAGCGATAACTTAATGAAACGATAGGAAGGATATATTTTGCTAAACCTTAGTTCCCCTGTATTGGCCTCTTC
This sequence comes from uncultured Bacteroidales bacterium, assembly GCA_964548125.1. Classification (GTDB taxonomy): domain Bacteria; phylum Bacteroidota; class Bacteroidia; order Bacteroidales; family JAAYUG01; genus JAAYUG01. Next base: position 27,073 of record CAZJQN010000030.1, read on the forward strand.
TCTGGTGATCCCGCATTGTGCCAAGCGGGCATATTTAAGTTCCGGCTCATAATAATGATTGATGTTGTCAACTCCAATAACTTCCTGCCCCTGTTCCATCAGCTTTCTGACAACATGGTATCCAATGAATCCTGCCGTACCCGTAACCAGATATTTCATACCTTTTTTTCGGCCCAATATACGAAAAACCGTTGGAATCAATGCAGTCTAAGACAGCCTCCCGGGCAATTTGGCAAACAGGTTCATGAAATATGACCGCTCCGAAGGAAACAGGAAAAAGTATTATTATGTAATCATACCCGGGAAAGACTTTGCCGGTATTCATGCTACGGCATGCGTTGACCCTGGAATGAGATGAATAGGCAACCCGGATACTTCAGAATACAATCCTGGCAGGTCTGCATGAACATAGAAGGGATCACGAATGTACCAGTACACATTGGCCGTTCCTATCCTGGAGAGAAGAGCATATAGTGCCCTGCTGAAACGGCAATTCATGTATTCAATATCAATGTGAATTTCTTTTATATCACCCGTCATACTTTCCAGGGCATTTAAAGTTTCGCAATCTTTTTCCCACAAGGCCCGGCCCTGCAACCAGATGCTCTCTCTGTCAAACTGCACTTTCAGATAATCCATATTCCCAAATTTAGACGGTTCATAATTGCTAACAATGTTAGGCTATTTTTTGACAAATGAAAGATACCTCCCGATGATCTTAATCATCATTACAATATAATTTCTCACAATGGATAATAACTTTTTTAAGCAATGACAATGGAAATCACCTGGCCACAGAAAAGATTTTATACATTCCTTAGCCCGTAATGTGATTTACATAATCAGCAAGGCCCTCGTAATCAATATCCATCATGCATCGGAAATGTTTTTTCGGACATGCAGGATATCCGAGTTTTGAACAGGGTCGGCAGGACAGGCCCTTGACTTCGTAGATGCGTGATTTTTCTCCCGGCAGGTAGGGATACATGCCAAATGCAGGGATGGTATTGCCCCACACCGAAATGACATTTTTCTTAAAAGCTGAAGCGATATGCATCAGGCCTGTATCAGGTGTAACAACAACCAGAGCCTGTTTAACCAGCCAGGCGGACTGGCGCAGGGAAAATTTTCCACAGGCATTGAAAACCTTTCCTCCGGCCATACGAACAACCTGTTCTGCATTGGCAACGTCAAATTTGTCGCCCAATAGCAGAACCGGCCGGTTGAAGTGCCGACATAGTGTGGCAATTTTTTCGGGAGGAATTTGTTTTGTTACATGCCGGGCACCCATAGCAACTGCAATATACCCACCGTGCAAATAGCCGGGAAGTTCGTTCTGAGATACCTCATCTTCCGGTCGAAGGAAAAAATCAAGTCCTTTCCCGTCATTTTCAACGTCGAATAGCTTCACCGTATCCAGGTACCGGTCAACAATATGCTTTTCCGGAAGTTTGTCAATTTTGAATTGTACCATAAGCCATTTCTGCCAGTTCAGCTTCTTCACACTGAAGGAAAGCCAGGGAAGAGCTGATTTGACACGCCAGGAACGAAGACTGTTATGAAGGTCTATCACGTAATCGTATCCCTCTTCCTTCAGTTCTCTGATCGTTTCCCTTAGTGAAGGCTGCAGGAGAATGATACGGTCAATATAAGGGTTCCCCTGTAAAATAGTAGCATATGCCGGTTTGGTCAGATAATGGATTTCTGCCCCCTCAACCTGTTCTTTAAGACATCGGACAACCGGTGTTGTAAGGACAATATCTCCAATGGAACTGAACCGGATAATCAGAAATTTTACGATCATTGGATATTCAGAAAAAGTTTATTCAGGAACACCATCAGGGCGAGCCATAATTCATGACTTTCAGGATTTTCTTTCAGCAGCGCCGAAGACCCCTGATGACCGGGAACATTAACAGGCTGTACCATAGTAACAGACTGGCCCCTGGTCTTTTCAAAGATGCGGACGACATACGGATTTTCTTCCTGAGTAGAATAAATATACGCTGGCTTGTCAAGTAACTGCATTGAATCAGCTACAGAGATTTTTCTTCCGAAGTATTCTCCGGGGCTCAGGGCAATTACAGCTGAAACACGCGGATTATTAACCGCCTCTACCAGACAGAGGGAGGCTGAAAACATACTGCCCAGAAGAATAATGGGTTTTTTACACTTCCTTTCAACATAGGAAACAGCTCCCCGGATGTCGTACAGAGCATCGTAATAGCCAGGCTGCAATCCGGCCAGGCGTGCATTCATAGCAGTGATATTCCTTACATAATTCTTTTCACCGCCTGTTCTGAGATCCACCGCCAGGCAATTGAATCCCATTCGCATAAAGCGCGGTGCTATTTCTTTGTATTCACCCCTGCTGGAACCAGCCTGATGAAACAGCAAAATATAAGGAAGAGTATCATTCAGAAAATATTCCTCAGCATGCACGGTTAATCCGTCAGAAGCCGGAAATTCAGTTTCAACCTGAGCTTCTGAAACCCTGACTCCAAGAAAAAATATTCCGGAAACCAGAATCATCCTCAGTATGCGCATAAACTGCATTTTCTCTGGCAGAGCGATATCTTCCTGCATATAAGAGTCTAACATAACAACTGATTTTTTCCCGTTCATTGTGCTGATGATAATCATTGCAAATTACGGCAAATTTTATGGAAAATGTCTGTTTATTTATCAATTAAACCTTTCTGTTTACCATGTGAAAGCATATATCAAAATTTGAAGTATTTAATTCATTTACTGATTCTTATGCCTGATTTTTAGCGATTTTGTTACTATTTGCCTGATTCGCATTATTCCTTATCTTTGGGATGCCTAATGATATTTTCTAACCTAAATTTTTGAGCCTATGAAAATATTAAAACTATTTCTGCTTGCCGGAGCTGTTGCATTACTGTTTGCTCAATGCACAGTATCCTCCCATTCCATGAAATCACCCCCGAATTATATTGAATTCAATAAGGGTGATTTTGAGTATTCCGATCAGGTTTCAGGTGAAGCTACCGAAGTCAAAATCCTTGGTATCGACTGGGCTCGCCTGTTTGACAAAAAAATGGGCGAAGTTTCTGATATAACTGGCTTTGAGATTCCCATAATAGGAAGTTTCCTTGCGAAAAAGGTTAACATGTATGCTATTTACAACATGATCAAAGATAACCCGGGTTACGACATAGTTCTTTATCCTCAGTTCGAAACGGAAGTTAACAATCAGATTATCATGAAGACGACTAAGGTTAAAGTAACTGCTCGTCTGGCCAGGCTGAAAAAATAAGTTTCGGTTTTTTTTATTTACGGAGCATCGCCACCTGGTGATGCTCCGTTTTTTTGTCCGAGGTAACCCCGACTTATCAAAATCTTTCATTCCGAATTTACGGAATGATTAGA
>CAZJQN010000031.1:0-29503 GCA_964548125.1 uncultured Bacteroidales bacterium
CTTATCAAAATCTTACATTCCGAATTTTCGGAATGTAAGATTTTGTTAGTCGATTAATCAATTGATTTTTTCAATTGACGGATTTGGGTTAATTGGGTTAATTCCTTTTTGGCTATTTCTGTAACTTCTTTAAAATCTTTCAGGTATGGCTGAGCAGTTCCAATTACAAAGAATTCACCCCAATGAGATTTTGAATTTTCCTGGCAATTAATCCGCGTTTCCACTGGAAGATTCACATTATTACCATCTCTGTAATTATTCCCTCTGCGCGAAAAATCAGCGATAAGGTACATAAATCATGAAGGATTGAATGGGAAAAATTATTGGATTATCGGTCAATTAGTCTGGCATGTGTCTCGGAGTATCGTTCGCCGACTGGCTTAAGATTTCTGGATTGCATCTCAATTCTCTGGAGTTCTTCCGGTGAAAGATGCAGGTGTGCTGCTCCGATATTTTCCACTAAACGTTCAATTTTCGTAGTTCCGGGAATAGGGACTATGAAAGGCTTCTGAGCAAGCAGCCAGGCTAAGGCAACTTGTGCGGGTGTTGCTCCTTTTTCATCAGCCAGACTTTTCAGCAGGGTAACAAAGGGGAAATTTGCCTTTCTGTTTTCCTTGTTCAATCGTGGTACGGTACTGCGAAAATCCTTCTGGTCAAAAATGGTGTTTTCATCAATTTTACCAGTTAGGAAGCCTTTCCCAAGAGGGCTGAATGGCACAAAACCTATACCAAGTTCTTCGATAAGAGGAATAATTTCCTGCTCCGGTTCGCGCCACCATAAGGAATATTCGCTCTGAAGAGCTGTAACCGGACATACAGCATGAGCACGACGAATGGTTTTCACTCCTGCCTCAGAAAGGCCAAAATATTTCACTTTTCCCTCTTTAATAAGATCTTGTACTGTACCGGCAACCTCCTCAATAGGAACGGCAGGATCAACGCGGTGCTGATAGAACAAATCAATGCATTCAATACGCAGTCGTTTTAAAGAGCCTTCGGCTGCTTTTCTTATGTTGTCAGGCTTACTGTTTAACCCCTGCCCGCCAATATTAAAACCAAATTTGGTAGCTATTACTACCTGGCCTTTAAAAGGTTCAAGGGCTTCTCCTACAAGTTCTTCATTTATATAAGGACCGTAAACTTCAGCCGTGTCGAAAAATGTGACTCCAAGTTCGACGGCTTTACGAATTAATTTTATCGAGACATCCTTGTCGGGGACGTTACTGTAACCAAAGCTCATACCCATGCAGCCAAGGCCTATTTCTGAAACCTCCGGCCCTGTTTTACCTAGTTTTCTTTTTTTCATAATGAGTATTTTACATTTTAATTGAACATCTGACAATACAAAACTGATGAAAAAAACCAGGTTTTTTGTATCTACATTACATGTTTTTGTACCCTGAATACCGAATTGATGTTTGTTTAATTTGTATCCTTAATTGTCGAATGTAAATTTGAAGTAACTTTTATCATTTTCATGAGGAAAATTATACGACTTGAAAATATTACACAGTTCAATGAAATGCGAGGGGTGGAGACACTGCATCCCCTTGTAAGTATTATAGATCTTTCTAAGGCAAAGCCCTTTGAAATTTCACCTGATGAGGAAACCCGTTTTTATTACGGATTTTATGCCATTTTCCTGAAAGAGATTAAATGTGGAGATTTGAAATATGGATGCAGCTACTATGATTATCAGGAAGGTTCTATGGTATTTATTGCCCCCGGCCAGGTACTCAGTGTTGTAAGGCCTGTCACCAATGTGCCGCCTAAAGGGGTGGCCCTGCTTTTTCATCCCGATCTGATCCGAGGTACTTCTCTTGGTGAGAATATAAAAAAATATTCGTTTTTTCAATATGAAGTCAATGAGGCATTGCACCTTTCCCTGAATGAAAGGCAGGTCATACTTGAATGTCTTAATAAAATCAGTCAGGAACTGCTCCATCCTATTGATAAACACAGTAAGACGCTTATTGTTAATAATATAGAGTTATTGTTAAATTACTGCATGCGGTTCTATGACAGACAATTTATTACACGAGGTAATGCAAATAAAGATATTCTGTCAAGATTTGAGAAATTGCTCGATGAATACTTTCAATCCGAAAAACTTTCAATATCCGGGATCCCAACAGTAAAATACTGTGCTGATAAACTGCACCTTTCTGCAAATTATTTTGGTGATCTTGTTAAAAAAGAAACCGGTAAGTCGCCATTGGAGCATATTCGTCTGAAGCTGATAGACCTCGCAAAGCAGAAACTTTTTGATACTGGCAGAACCGTCAGTGAAATTGCCTACGAGTTGGGATTTAAACATCCGCAGCATTTTAGCCGTATGTTCAAAAACGAAACCGGTTTTACTCCAAACCGGTTCCGGCTTATGAACTGAAGAACAGATTATTTATACGTTTAATCGGCTTATTAACTGTTCGTTTTATTCAACCATTTATTGAAACAGGATTCAAATGATCGTTATTGCTGTTAAAATTCCGATACTTAATTCAACAACTTTTAAACTCTGCGATACTGATTTCTAAAAGCATATATCAAGCTGACATTCCAGATAAAGTTACTGCTGCCTTGTACTCTGGTACTGATACTCTGATTAATCAGTATGGAAAGAGAAAGCGGAACATCTTTTCTGTTGAAGTAAAGGGATGAAGAGAAATAATAACCGTCATTTCTTCCCATTTTCAAATAATACACCTGGGGTGAAATACGCACATATATAGAGTGTGTCAGATTTATATTGGAGAAACTGCTGTTCAGAGTCAGGAAATGGGTGTTTTTAATAGCATCAGTTTCCAGGCAATATGCGTATAAGTAGTAAATGCCAATGCTGATATTTTTCGTTATAAAATAATTTGGAACCAGTTCTCCAGCAAGATATCGGCTTGAAACAAGAGCCTCTTTTGTGGTACTATTTGTTGTAACAGTTAAGGTCTTAAAACTGAGGGCAGGATGAGCACCGATAGTAACTCTGAACTTTTCGTAATTAATGAATTTATACCTCCACCAGAAAATAAATGACCAGGGCTTTCCTTCGAGGGCAAACCGCAGTTGCGGTTCAAAAGTTAAACGACGACCGGCAGAAACATCAAAAATCAGAGCTGGTTTTTTCAATGAGAAGGAAGGAATGAAGGAGATACCATTATTGGTTACTGCAATATTCCCCAAAAAATCAATGATTTGTTTTGTGCTGTCGGTAGTCTGGGCAAACTCTGGTAAAGCATTATGAATAAGCAGGAAATGAAACAGGCATAAAATAGCTTTGTTCATCTTTGGCGAGTGGCAATGAAATACTGTCAATTTTTTTTATACTGGTAAATGTATTTCATATAATGAGCATTTTTGTGCACATATTACTTTATTCTGTAACACTATTACTGTCTTTTAAACAAAAACAAGTAAGCTTTTTTTGTTCCCTAACTAGATAAAACCGGTCAGGTTCATCTGGTGCAGAAATATTTCTGACATTATGGCGTAATAGCTGAAATTTTTTCCTGTTTTTCATGATGGTTCTGTTTTTGAATGGGTTGGCTTGTTCATCAGTGTCTGAAACCTAAATTGCTACTGAGCATGGAAGAAAAAAAGGAAACCAACATAGTACTTGTATCGGAGATATATCCTGACAATATCGTAGTTCTTCCCATCCAGAACCGTCCTTTGTTTCCCGGGATAGCTGTTCCTCTGAATTATGCTGGCCGGGAACTGGTACAGGCAATAAAATCGGTACTCGACAGGGATGACCGTTTTCTGGGGGTTTCTTTTGTAAAACAGATAAATGAAGAAGAATTCTTCCGTTCCGATACTTATCGTACCGGAACTTTGGTCAGAGTGCTTAAAGTGCTGGAGCAGGACGATGAACATATCAATTTTGTTGCTCAGGGCGTAGTACGCTTTTCAATGATCCGGCGTATCGGGAAGGAGGAAGAAATGCGCTGGAATGTGCACTATCATTATGAGGAGAAAGCGATACTTACCGACGAGCTGAAGGCTTATTCCATGGCCATTATCAATAGCGTTAAAGATCTGATGAAGCTGAACCCGATGTTTGTCGAGCAGTTGAAAATGTCGCTTAATCAGATTGGCATGGAAAAGCCGGGCCTTATGATGGACGTTATAGCCTCCATGCTGAGTACCGATCCGCACCGGTTGCAGGAATTGTTGGAGACTACGGATTTATACGCGAGGGCCGAAAAACTTCTTCTGATACTGAAAGAAGAGATTCAATTGCACCAGCTTCAGGAAAAAATTCAAAAACAGATTAATGAACGGGTTTCAAAACAGCAGAAAGAATTTTTCCTGCGCGAAGAACTTAAGGTAATCAAAAAGGAACTGGGGCTGGAAAAAGATGAAAAAACCACAGAAATTGAACGGATTGAAAAAAGGATCAGGAAGCTGAAGCTAAGCAATGAAGCCAGGGAGGTTGTGGAGGAGGAACTGGGCAAGTTAAAAATGCTCGACCCCAACTCCCCTGAATATCACGTTTCACGTACCTATCTTACATGGATAACTGATTTGCCCTGGGGCATCTTCAGCAAAGGAAATCTGGATATAAGGAAAGCCAGGAAGATTCTTGACAGGGACCATTACGGACTTGCGGATGTGAAACAGCGTATACTTGAGTTTATAAGTACTATCATAAAACGGGGTAAAGTTTCAGGCTCGATCATCTGTCTGGTAGGTCCTCCGGGTGTCGGAAAAACTTCCGTTGGGAAGTCAATTGCCGATGCGCTTGGTCGTAAGTTTTACCGTTTCTCGGTAGGAGGAATGCGGGATGAAGCAGAAATCAAAGGACACCGCCGCACCTATATTGGAGCTATGCCGGGTAAATTCATTCAAAGCCTGAAGCGGACCGGAGTGGCCAATCCTGTTATTATGCTCGATGAAATTGATAAAATCGGTGCAAGTTATCAGGGTGACCCGGCAGCGGCACTTCTGGAAGTACTCGATCCGGAGCAAAATAAGGACTTTCTGGATCATTACCTTGATGTACGGTTTGATCTTTCCAATATACTTTTTATTACTACTGCCAATCAGCTCGATACCATTCCCCAGCCCCTGCTGGACCGCATGGAAGTGATTAAATTGTCTGGTTATATTCTGGAAGAAAAACTGGAAATAGCCAAGCGTTATCTGATTCCAAGGGAGCGTAAAGAACATGGATTAAAAGCATCAGAAATTCAAATATCCGAGAAAGCTTTGCGGAGGATAATTGACGGTTATGCACGTGAAGCAGGCGTGAGGAGCCTGGAACAACAGATCAGAAAAATCATGCGCAAAGCTACTCTGATGCTTGCCGAGAAAAAAGTGACCCGGATTAAGGTTACGGAGGAGAATTTAAAGGATTTTCTTGGGAATCCTGTTTTCACAACAGAGGAACTTTACAAACGCCGTATTCCTGGTGTGGTACTGGGCCTTGCCTGGACAGCCTACGGCGGAGATACCCTTTATATCGAAGCCAATGCTGTAGCAAGTAAGGGAGGAGGTTTTAAGCAAACCGGGCAACTGGGGAAGGTAATGCAGGAATCATCAGAAATCGCTTATTCATATGTAAAATCTCTTCTTTCAGACCATAAAAAGCACAGAAATTTCTTTTCATCCCATTTTGTTCATTTGCATGTTCCGGCCGGAGCTACACCAAAAGACGGTCCGTCTGCCGGCATCACCATGGCTCTGGCTCTGTACTCTCTGGCAACCAATACACCTGTAAGGGAAGGAATTGCTATGACAGGAGAAATAACACTGACCGGGAAAGTTCTTCCTATTGGCGGAGTGCGTGAAAAAACCATCGCTGCCCGAAGAGTCGGGATAAAAGAGTTGATCCTTCCGACGGCCAACCGAAAGGATTTTGAAGAATTGCCCGATTACCTTCAGCAAGGGATGAAAGTTCACTATGCTGACTACTTTGAGGATGTTTTAAGGGCGGCTTATCCTGAAAGCTGATCAGAAATCCTGTTGCATATAGCAACTTTACTGGATTTTTTATCCATTATTTCTAGGTGAACAGAATTATTTCCTGGTTAATACATGAATTGAATTCAGAAATGAGGCAGAAAAAATCGGATAAAAATTAAGCAAAATAGATGGCAGGTTTACGGCTGGAAATTGTCGGGCAACCCAAGATTCTTTTTGAGCTTGTTATTATACGTTTCAGCCAGCTTAACCGCTTCCTCAATAGTAAAATAATGATCGGGATATTGTTCAGGATTGTTTAAAGTAAGTATTGCATACCCGAACACTCCTGCAAGAAGTCCCCCTGCAAATAAAGATGCGGCAATGGTGTCCGACAGCCAGTCAGCAAGCAGTACGTCAGAGAGGCCTGTCAGAGTCGCCAGCGTTCCTGACAAAAGCATAATTCCTCCAAAATTCATTCTTTTATTGATTTTTGCATTCTTCTGATCAATTTGTGCCTGCACACTCTGAATTCTTCTCACGGCATCCTGGTCTTCGGCTAATTGAGCGAGTTCTGCTTCGGTGATTTTTACTTTTCCTCCCCTTACCACGAACCAGTCAGTCTCCTGCTGGGTTACGGATTGCGAGCTGGAATATGATGTGCCTGTTGTAACATAATAGCCGGGGAAATACATGCTGTTGGTTACTCCCGATGTATTGGTTACATATTTGGAATTCAGCAGGATGTCAATACGGTTGTTTTTATATTTTTGAATTTCTTCGTATTTGCTTTCAATCAGTTTATCCTGAACTTCTTTCGTGTTTTTGATCAGGACTGTTGTAACAGCATTCGGATTAATGGTTATCAGGTCACTGTAAATGATTGCATTGTCTTTCACTGCTTTTAAATAATGGGTACCAACGCTTACAGAATCGAGCACTGTAATATCGGTACCCTGTAAAACCTCATCAAGATAAAGTTGCACTCCTTTGATTTCACTAAATACCTTGAGGCTCCCTTTCTGTGCATAAACTGAAACAGAATACATCATCAGGAGAAATAATGTGCCGGGAAGTAATTTTTTCATAATCATAGCTTTACATGAACGAAAATACTGAAATTAGGCAGAATACAACCTTTCAGCGGGATGGTTTAAAAGTAGAAAAAAAGTTTAAATAATATTAATTGGACTTCTTTTGAAAGAGAAATGCTTAGTAAGGGATTAATTATAGGAAAAACGTTTATGGATACATTTTTTCCTTAATTGTTTTACCTGTAATGGTATTCACGGACAGGCATCACAAGATTTCCTGTCTGTGTTTTTGATCTTCCTTAGAAGCCAACCCGTTGCCTGTTAACTGTACACAAATTCATGCCCAAAATAACCAGGCAGGTTACTATTAGGGTTAAGAACAAATGAAAGCTCCCCTTCCTTCTTAATTTGCGGGTATACTTTTCAATGTCTCAACAAGGAATTTCCAGAACTTATCCACGCTGGGTATATGAACTTTTTCATCAGGTGAATGCGGATGCCGTATAGTCGGACCGCAGGAGATCATATCCATATTGGGATAGATGCCTCCGATGAGTCCGCATTCAAGACCGGCATGGACAGCCTTTACCTCGGGTTCTTTTCCAAACATGTTTTTGTAAACGCTTTTCATGGTTTTGAGTATAGCCGAGTCGGGATTTGGTTTCCATCCCGGGTAACCTCCTTCGAGTCTGACTTCAGCTCCGGCCAGTTCAAATACACTTCTGATCATTTGTCCCACATCTTCCTTTGCTGAATCAACGGAACTTCTGAGGAGGCACTGGACTATGGCTCCTCCTCTTTCAGTTCTTACAACGGCCAGGTTGGTCGAAGTTTCTACCAGTCCGGGTACGCTATCGCTCATACGAATCACTCCGTTCGGACACCCGTAAACCGATTTGATCAGTCTTGTCTGACCGGAGGGATTCAGTATCCGTTCAGGTTTTTCCGTTTTTTCTGCTGTGAATTTGAGATCAGGTTCTGTCCGGTTATATTCCAGCTGAAATATTTTCTCAAATTTCTTAACTGCTTCAACAAACGCCTGCTGGCGATCTTCAGGTACCATAATCACCGCAAAAGCTTCTCTAGGAATGGCATTTCGCAGGGTTCCTCCGTTAACTGAAGCAATGTGGATGTCGAGTTCGTCATTCCCGAAGTTCAGAAACCGGAACAGCAGTTTATTCGCATTGGCACGGCCCAGATTTATATCAAGACCTGAGTGTCCGCCTTTAAGCCCGGTGAGTGAGAGTTTGTATGGTATATGTTCTTCGGGAACAGGAATTTCAAGGTATGGAATCTGAATAACGGCATCCATTCCTCCGGCACAACCGATGTAAAGCTCTCCCTCGTCTTCCGAATCGAGGTTGATGAGGATATCGCCTTTCAGGAATCCCGGTTTAAGGGCAAACGCTCCGGTCATACCTGTTTCTTCGTCTACCGTAAACAAAGCTTCGACGGGGCCATGCGGAATGTCTTTCGACTCGAGAATGGCAAGGGCTGCAGCAACCCCCATTCCGTTATCGGAACCAAGGGTTGTTCCTTTTGCCTTAACCCATTCGCCATCAATGAATGGCGTGATGGGATCTTTTTCAAAGTCATGCTGTGTTCCTTCATTTTTCTGTGGAACCATGTCGAGATGGCACTGCAGTGTAACCATTTTTCGGTTTTCCATGCCGGGTGTGGCCGGTTTACGAATTACTACATTGCCCGCTTCGTCTGCAACCGTTTCCAGTCCGAGTTGCCGGCCAAAATCTTTTACAAACTGAACGGCTTTCCCTTCTTTTTTTGAAGGGCGCGGTATCTGTGTGAGGCTATAAAAGTGCTTCCAAAGATTCCGCGGTTCGAGATTCAGTATCTCATTGCTCATAATCTATGGCATTTAAGGTTAATTATTTGATTCCTTAAGTTGTCGGAATGTTATATATCCGTTAGCATAAAGCCGCGAGCAATAATCCCCAGTGCGTGTCAGGGCATTTTCTCCCAGCACATTCTTCAGTATTTCCGCAATCTGTTCAATATTTCTGGTTCCGTCCATGTTTTTCCAGACCGCCGATCCTTTTAAGTCGAGGTGGATTGTGATATACGGTGATTTGCCAGCGGGCAGAAACCAACGGGCAAATTTCTCATTCCGGAAGCGGGGAATTTTCAAATCAATTTTGGTTCCCTCAGGGGTAGTTATTTCTTCCCACCGGGTAACAAGACGTACCGGTACCAGGTCGTGTAAACTGGTATTTTTCAGTATCCGCCTCCGTTTGAAGAAGTTCATAGGGGAAGTCTAATTGTTTTACATCATGGCTGACGGTGGAGCTGGTTCATCAGGCCTTCCGGCATTTCGCAGGGGTACACGAACGAGCAGGTATCCGATCAAAAGAATGATGACGATCCCTATCAGCACATGGGGTTCATACCATTTCTGGCTGAGGTCGATGCCGGCAATACGGAAAGGAGCAAATGCAAGTCCTGTAAGTGCTTCTCCGGCAATAAGTCCGGAAGCCAGCAGAATGCCTACATTCTCCACACGTGCTTTTTGCGCGGCGTTCAGTTGCCGTTTTTCAACCAAAAGGTCAACAATTCCCCTCACCAGGCCTCCTATAAAGATGGCGAAGGTAGTTTCCAGAGGAAGGTACATACCAACGGCAACCAGCATCGGGCTTTTGACCTGCATTAAAATGAGACCGAAGCCGAAAAACATGCCGAAAATAACGAGAGGCCAGGTCATGTCTCCTCCAACAATTCCGCGGGAAAGCATTGCCATCAGGCCTGCCTGTGGGGCCGAAAGGTTACGGCTTCCGAAGCCTCCCACATAGTTTTGCTGCATCCCCTGGGCAATATCAGCCCGGTTCAGAAAGTCAAGTACGATAAACATAACAGCTCCGGCCAGCACTACGCCAATGATGTCGCCCACCTGCATTTTCCACGGTGTCCCTCCGAGGATATGTCCGGCCTTAAGGTCCTGCAACATTTCACCGGCAACTGCGGCTGAAACACATACAATGGCGGCAACACCGAGCACGGCTGCCACTCCGCCTGTCTGGGCATTCACGCCAATTGCAACAAGAATAAGTGCTGTGACCAGCAATGCAGTAAGTGTAAGACCACTGATGGGGTTGTTGCTCGAACCCATGATGCCAACAAGATATCCTGATATGGCAGCAAAGAAAAATGCCAGGATAATCAAAACCGTGGCAGCAACAATAGCAGGAAATAATGCGGTTTTGAAAACGAAATATGTGATCAGGAAGGTAGTAATTGCTACCAGGGCAATGCCAGCCATGATCCATGAAAACTTAATATCCTGCTCCGTACGGAGAGAAGTAGTGGTTCCAGTTGCCGCTTTCTTAACGTCGGAGATGGAACGTGAAATTCCGGCAAACAGGCTTTTTCTCATGCGGTAAAGAGTATACATAGCCGCCATCAGCATTCCTCCTATGGCAACGGGACGGACAATCAGAAGCCAGATGCGCGAAATCTGGTAGGTAGGAGAGGAAACCATATTGATGGCTTCGTCCATAGTGTATTTCGGATAGGCAGCGACAAAATTGGCCGCCCATTCACTGAGGTATTCAGGGGTAATGTATGGAGAAATAAAGAAATATACCAGCGGTGCAAGCAATCCCCAGGCTACAAGACCACCGCTGAAGTTCAGCGCACCGAGCCGCGGCCCGATAATATAGCCCACACCCATATAGGCGGGACTGACGCCGGGGGTGCTAATCAGGGCTCCTCCTTTGACTTTAATGGCAGTACTGTTAATAACCTGACTTTTGAAAGTAATGAACTTGTCGTATGTAATCTTAAAAAAGTTGGTTTGCCCCAGAGCCTGGATAACGGCTCCTATTCCCATAGCGCTGAAAAGAAATTTTGAACCACCTCCGGTTGACCGGCCACTCTTGTGAATTTCGGCAGCGGCAACACTCTCAGGAAAAGGAAGTTCAGCATCCTCAACCATTACCCGGCGGAGGAGGGCCACAAACATTATTCCGAGCAAGCCTCCTGCAATCAGTATAACCGTGGATGTGAGATAATGTCCTGGTGTGAAGAATGGATCCCATATTCCGGCAATGAAAAAAGCAGGAAGGGTAAAAATAGCCCCTGCCGCTACTGATTCGCCAATGGAACCAACTGTACGGGCAAAATTTTCCTCCAGTACTGATCCACGAACAGCTTTCAGAATGGCCATCCCAATCACGGCAGCCGGGTAGGTGGCTGCAATTGTCATTCCGGCTTTCAGTCCTAAATATGCATTGGCCGCACCCAGTACAACAGCCAGCACCAATCCGATCAATAACGCCCTGAGGGTAAATTCGGCCATCCTTGTTTCGGCCGATACAAACGGAATAAACTTTTTTTGTTCTGACATATCCTACAGATTAGTTGTTTCAGTTTCGCAATATTCAAAAATAATATGAATTTCGGATTATAAAAGAACCTGTTGTGCAACAAGAATAAAAGATCGGAATAAGTACGTATTATTGCGAACTTCTCCACTTCAAATTTGTTATAAACATATTATCTTCGCTTACATTATTTAGGTAACAGAATGCAGAAGTATCTTATTATCAGTCTGATAGTTTTTTTTGTTTCTTTCCCCAGCCTTCTGAGGTCACAATCCTCAGACGGTAAAATCAACTGGCTTACATTTGAGCAGGCGGTTGAAAAGGCAAAAAAGAATCCCAGAAAAATCCTTATTGACGTTTATACCGATTGGTGCGGATGGTGCAAAAAGATGGACGCAGAAACTTTCAGCCATCCTGTAATTGTGCGTTATATCAATGAAAACTTTTATGCCGTAAAGTTCAACGCCGAACAACATGAGGATGTTGTCTTTCAGAATCATACCTTCAAATTTGTCAATAATGGCGGAAGAGGATATCATGAACTGGCTGCTGCTTTGCTGAACAACCAGCTTTCATACCCTTCCATGGCTTATCTTGATGAGAATCTTCAGCTGCTTGGTGCCGTTCCTGGATTTCGTCAGGCAAAAGACCTGGAACCTCTTCTGAAATACATCCGGGAAGATATGTATAAAAAAATGGCCTACGATAAGTTTCTGCAAACTTTCCAGGGGCAGGTCAGGTAGGGGTTTTTGGTAATTGAAGACCCGAATTCAGTCTAAAGGTACTACCGGCAGATTAGGGGCTGATGAACTTTAATGCCGATGAGGGTTCCCATCTGGTAAATGGAAGTACCCGTCTGAAAAATGAGATCAGGGCCAAGAAAAAGTCGAATTTCCGAAGAAAGAGGAAACCGGTAACAGACGGTATTTTTTCCGTTTTCTTTATCCCTTTCTTTTTCAGATACAGGTTCAGGAAGACTTCTTTCTGCGGGTACTATCACCATTCTTAATGGAAGAGCATCAGCAGCTTTTTCTTCAACCCAGCCGGAAGCGGAAGAAAACCTGGCCAGAACAGTTTCCAGCGGCTGATCATTTGAAGGTATATACAGAAAGGTCTTCACATATTTCCGTGATACGGTTTTCCCGATGAACAGCGAAAGGTACATTTCTTCGGTGCGGTTAAGTTCGTCAAAGGCTGCCTTCATAGCTTCTCCCTGCGGGATGATATCGTAATCGGCAGCGGCTATTTTGAACCGGCGTTTTCGCAATTTATGAATCAGATGAGCTGCTTCCGAAGCCTTTTCTTCCAGAGTTTTTTGCTGCACATGCTTGCGGAATACCGGCATTCTGACAAATACCGAGTCCTGAAATATGGTTTTGTACAAAGTATCAGTTTTTTCAACAAAATAATCGGTATACGATACGTCCGGAAATACAGGTTGCAGTAAAGCATTCTCGCCGGATGCCGGTGGGTGAAATGCCGGGATATTGTTTTTGCCTGTAGCATCAAGAATCATTCCCTGCTGCAAAAGCTGACTATAAACAAGTGGCAGAGGGCATTTTGTGTTCCATTTCAGGAAGTGCCATTGGGAAGGATCCGATGTGACGTCAGTTTTAAATTGTACGTCGGTGATTTTCCATGTTTCCAGGAAATCTGTTCGTGCATTTATTATGCCAAGATATTTTTCGGCATAAGCGGCATAAGGCCCGGGAATAAAAAGAGTCTGTTCCGTTTCAATCTGGATGACAAACGTTGTAAGGGGCAGGGAATAGTAAATTCCGGATGCAGCCGGTATTGTTTTCTGCTCCGGCGCTAATGAAAGCCTTGTTGTCTGGTAACACGATGTTGTAGTTGCCAGAAGAATAATTACTACACCTGAAAGGATATAATTCTTTGTCATATTACGTCAACAGAGTGGCAAAGGTAGAATTTTTTTCTTGATGACTAATTTCCCGTTTCCAACAGCAGAAACGCTTCTCCAAGGTGGTTTACAATATCGCCTGCGATCAAGGCATGCTGCCCTGTTTTACGGGCTGCAAGGTCTCCGGCAAGTCCATGAAGATAAACACCCAATCGGGCTGAATCCGGTGGAGGGTATCCCTGTGCCAGAAGCCCGGCAATGATGCCGGTTAGAACGTCGCCGCTGCCACCAGTAGCCATACCTGGATTTCCGGTGCTATTGAACCAGACGGTTTGGTCGGGTAAAACAATAGCAGTAAAAGCGCCTTTAAGCACCAAAATAATATGGTATCTGGAGGCGAATTCCCTGGCTTTTTGCAAGCGCTGCCATGGATTTTCCCACAGGCCGAAGAGCCTGGCAAACTCTTTCGGGTGGGGTGTTAAAATACTGTTTTCCGGCACAAGTTCGAGGAGGGAAGTGTCAGTTGCCATTATATTCAGGGCATCTGCATCAAGTACCATTGGTCTGCGCCAGGAAGAAAGCAGGGAAACGAAGGCTTCTTTTGTTTCTTTGCGGGTTCCCAGGCCGGGACCTATAGCTATTGAAGTGTATTTATCTGTTTCAGGCACATGGGAAAATACTTCCTTCGAGGGATCAATGCTGATAATAACTTCGGGAGCAGAAGCCTGCATAATCATTTCAGATGATGCGGGCAGGTGAGAAGTGACCAGTCCCGCTCCGGCCCGTGCAGCCGAACGTGCTGCCAGCACAGCTGCTCCCATCATTCCATGGCTTCCGGCAATAATCAAAGCATGACCGTAGGTGCCTTTGTGTGAAAAAGTACCGCGGCGTCTTACCCATTTCCTTACATCTGCTTCGGTCTGAAAAAAATAGGGAGTATCTGTATTTCGTATGGCATCCTCATGAAGACCTATAGGAATGATGTGCCATTCCCCCGTAAATTCATAGTTTTCAGCAAAAAAGAATGCCAGTTTCGGAAACTGGAAACTCAGGGTATGACGGGCTCTGATAATTGCCTGTCCGGGGTTGTTTCCGTTGTCTTCTCCGAACAGACCGGAAGGAATATCAATAGCAACGGTACAGGTGCTGTGACGGTTGATATGGTCTACAACCTGTGCGGCAAAACCGGTCAGGGGCCGGGAAAGCCCAGAGCCAAACAGGGCATCAATAACAACCGTATTCTTGCCGGGAACCGGAAGATCCTCCGCCCGGGAAGTTTGCAGAATTTCAATACGGGGAATTCCTTTCAGCCTTGTTAAATTTGATTCAAAGTCATCAGAATGCTTTAGTCCCATTTCCGGAAGGCATAGAGAAACCCTGTATCCCTTACCATATAATTGACGGGCTATTGCCAGTCCGTCTCCGCCATTGTTTCCAGCCCCGGCAAAAATGAGAAAAGAAGTTTCCGGCGAGAAATGACGGGTGAGCCAGAGCATACATCCTGCAGCTGCCCTTTCCATAAGTTCGATGGAGGCAATAGGTTCATGGGCAATTGTAAAAGCATCCAGTTCCCGTATTTGTTGTACTGTGAAAACTTTCATTTCTCCATAGCTTTGGAACAAAGGTAGTGATAATAGCAATGCATGCGGCAGAATAATATCTGAACCGCATGCATGCTTTACAATAGGTTAGAATTCAAAACGAACGCCTGCAAGAAAATGTCGTTCTGCCTGCGGAAAATAGTAGGCCCATGTTTGTTCCTGCCCATCAACATACCAGTTGCCACCATACGCATTACTCTCGTATAGCTCATTGAAGAGGTTTATAATCTGAAACTGAAGGGTTATATTGTTGAGGGAAAGCGGATGCAGGTTGTATGCAAGCCTTAGATCGCTGACAAAGTAAGGGTCGATCATCCGTTCCCTGCTGGAAGTGTTGTCGAAGTACTGGGAACCAACATACCGGTTTGTAATGGTAACAGAAGCATTTTTTAGAAACTGAAATTCCAGGTTCGAAGCACCGGTTATGGAAGGAGAATAGGAAATATCTGTTTCTCCAAGGTCTTTGGAATTGTTGCCCAGGTAATTGTAATCGGCATCATAGTAATCGGCATATTCGGTAAAGTTTCTGATTTTATTACGGCTCAGTGCCAGATTTCCCTGCCAGGTAACCCAGCCGGTCGGTCGGGCGATAACTGCCATTTCGACTCCTGTGCGGTAACTGCTGGGAACATTGGTCATAATGGGATACGCCACATCATTGAGTTTTCCGGTATAGACCAGTTGGTTCCTGTAGTCCATGTAGAATAGGTTGATATTTGCCTTCCATCTTGCGCCGCTGATGTTGACTCCTGTTTCATAATCGAAAAGGCGTTCCGGTCTGGGTTTAATAGTTGAAGGCGTGGCATCGAGGTAATTTTGCCGCGTGGGTTCTCTTTGTCCGGTAGAAAAGGTAAAATAGAAATCCTGCCCCGGGGAAATCGTATAAAAGATACCGGCCTTCGGATTGATAAACTTGTAGTCATGAGTTTGCTTAATATCAACAGGCATGCCATTGTAGTCCCGGTAGTCGTCAATTCCGCTCAGACGATAGGTAATTCCTCTTAACTGAAGATCGGCAAACAGTGACAGGGAGGAATTTATCTGGTAATTCACTTTTAGGTATGTATTGTAATCAAGCTTGTCACCTTTGTTCCGGTACCACTCATGGCGGATGGGGTTTTCACCGGCATATTGTGCCCAGATTACCTTTCCAAAGTGATTGCCCAGATAATTATTTATTCCTCCGCCGGCAATGGCTTCTATTTTACCTGTGCGATAATGAAACGAGAGAACCGCACCATAGAAATCATTATCCATCCATTTCTGCTGAATGAGGTCGGAAATATCGAAAACGGTATCGGATGTTACGATTGGGTTCATACCGTAATCAGGAAGATAACGGTCTTTCTTGTACTGTTCATAGTATCCTTTACCGGCAGTGTAGTGCAGGGCGGCATTCAGATAAAAACGCCGTGAGAATTCCCTTGACCAGATGAACTGGTAATGTGTCTGCCGGTAATTGTCGGTTTCGTTGTCGTAGGTATAGGGATTATACCGGCGGTTGGTATCGAGAATGGATTTTTCCACTCCATACCATGCCTGGTAAGTACGTTCGTTTCCCGAAAAAACATTCAGCCTGATAATCTGGCCCTGGCCATACCAGGCTCCGGATACATACCAGGAATCGAGGTTGCTGAAAGCCCGGTCTATATAACCATCGGAATGAATTTTGGAAAGGCGGGCATCAAAGGTAAAATGCCTGTTGATAAGACCACTGCCAAGTGAAACCATGGTACGGCGTGTGTCGTAGGAACCTCTTCCCAGATCGACAGCGGCATACGGGTCGGACCGCAGAGTATTAGTCTGAAGGCTTATGGTTGCACCAAATGCTCCTGCCCCGTTTGTTGAAGATCCCACCCCTCGCTGGATATAAATATTGTCGGTCGAGGCGGCGATATCAGGCAGATCAATCCACCATACACCTTGCGATTCGGCATCATTGAGCGGAATACCATTTACCGTCACGTTCATCCGGTATGCATCAGAACCCCGGATTCGAAAATTGGTGTATCCAATTCCGTTTCCGGCATCCGATGTCGGAACCAGTGAAGGAGTAAGAGAAAGCAGGAAAGGAATATCCTGACCCAGATTCTTTTGATGAATTTCTTCCCTGCTGATCAACGTAACTGCCGAGGGGTTTTTTCCTGCCATCCGCGTTGCCCTTACTACCACCTCATCAGCCAGAACGGGCGATGGTTCCAGTTCAAAAGATAACTCCCCTTCATACGGAACAGTAACTTCCTTAACGACTGTAGCATAGCCAAGAAATGACACCCGGAGGGAAACCGTGCCGGGTTTAAGCTTCTGAATGGTGAAAAAGCCATCAGGACCTGCTGAGGTTCCCTGAAAGGTTTTTTCAACAACTACGCTTGCCCCTGCCAGTGGTTCTCCGTCAGTACTTCTGACGATTCCATGCAGAGCGAATTGTCCCCACGCCGAAATAACCAGGGCATGGAAAAAGCCAAAAAACCATGCTTTTTTCATGATACATAAATTTTTGGTTAATACTGCGGGGCAATGTGTTCTTCATTGCCTCCAAATCCCTACGCCGGCATTACCCGGATCAGGTACTAAGGGTATGATCTCAGCCCGTACTATTAAGGCACCCCCTTAGAGAACAAGGCAAATTTAAATAAAAACGGGCAGAAAAACCATTCTGCCCGCAACGCTTTACTAATCAAAGAATTATTCAACCTTCAAAACGTCCTTGATGGCTTTTTTGAAGGTTTCCTTGGGAAGGGCACCCATAGCCATCTGGGGCTGACCCTCCTTGGGAACAAAAAGAAGGGACGGAATGCTCTGAATACCAAATACCATGGCCAGTTCCTGCTCCTTATCGGTATCAACTTTATATATATTCAATTTCCCGTCATATTCTTTCGCAAGTTCCTCGAGAATGGGAGCAACCATGCGGCAAGGTCCGCACCAGTCGGCATAAAAATCAATCAGACAGGGTTTATCCCCTTCAAATTTCCATTCTTTGTTGACGTCGTAGTTGAAAACTTTTTCTTTAAAAGTTTCTGTTGTTAAATGTTCCAGCATGTTGTAAATGTTTTATTTGTTTGTTTTTTTACAGTTCAAATATTGTTCCACGATGTATCTTTGTGCCAATATTTTTGGATGCCAATGCATTTTCTGTAATTTTGGCGCAAAGATACGACAAAATTTACATATGTATATACTTTGATATGAAAAATTTTCTTGATCATAGGATCTTTCAGATAATTACGGATGTTTGTGCTGAGGAGGACATGGAAGCCTATGTGGTTGGGGGTTTTGTACGCGACCGGTTTCTGGGAAGGGATTCGAAGGATATTGATATTGTTGTAGTTGGAGATGGGATTGAGATGGCGCAGAAAGTTGCCAGAAAGATACGTCCCGGATTAAAAGTGGTTAGTTATAAGAATTTTGGGACAGCCATGTTTCGATTTCACGGAATGGAAATTGAATTTGCAGCATCGCGCAAGGAATCATACAAGGCGAATTCACGCAAGCCGAAGGTATTTAAGGCCACGCTGGAAGAAGATATGCAGCGGCGTGATTTTACTATCAATGCCATGGCAATTGGGCTTCATCCGAGGAACCACGGGCAGTTAATTGATCCTTTCAATGGTCAGGAAGACCTGAGAAGAAAAATCATACGCACACCGCTTGATCCGGTACATACCTTTTCCGACGATCCTTTGCGCATGATCAGGGCGATTCGGTTTGCCACGCAGTTGAATTTTCATATCGATGATAAAACCCTCGAAGGAATCAGCGGAAATGCGGAGAGGCTCAAAATTATTTCGGCAGAGCGTATTGCAGAAGAACTCACTAAAATATTGCTGGCAGAGAAACCGTCAGTTGGATTTCGTTTACTGGACACTACGGGTTTATTGCCTGTTTTTCTGCCTGAACTCTCCAATCTGAAAGGAGTGGAAGCCATTGACGGACGCATGCACAAGGATAATTTTCAGCATACCCTGATGGTGCTGGATAATGTTGCCAGCGTTTCAGAAAATATCTGGTTGCGATGGGCTGCCTTGCTGCATGATGTTGCCAAACCGGTTACGAAAAAATATGTTCCGGAGCAGGGATGGACATTTCATGGCCACGAATTCCTTGGTGCCAAAATGGTTCCGGGAATATTCAGGAGGCTTCGCCTTCCGATGGGAGCCGAAATGCGTTTTGTGCAGAAGATGGTGGCTCTTCATTTACGGCCTATTGTTCTGGCTTCCGAAGATGTGACCGATTCAGCTGTAAGACGGTTGCTTTTTGAGGCGGGAGATGATATTGATCAGCTGATGACTTTGTGCGAAGCAGATATTACTTCAAAAAACGATCGTTTACGTGCTATTTACAAGGCCAACTTTGCCCTGGTACGGAAAAAACTGAAAGAGATTGAGGAAAAGGACGCTGTGCGTAATTTTCAGCCTCCCGTAACCGGAGAGGATATTATGAAATATTTTGGCATTCCACCCTGCCGGGAAGTGGGTATTATTAAAAATGCTATCAAGGAAGCCATTCTCGACGGAGTCATAAGAAACAACAGGGAGGAAGCCTGGAAATTTATGCTGGAAAAAGGTAAAGAACTTGGACTTGCGCCCGGAAACCATAAAGCTGAATAAGGATTTCCCATTTCCGATTTCCCGTTTCCCATTAATTGGGTTCTGGTTTTCAAAGTGTGATCATATTCATGAAATGGGAAATTCACATAGATTTCCAGGTTTTTAAGCCATAATGAATAGAATTATTTCCGGACCATTTTTATTAATACAGGCAGATGATCGGAATATCCACCCTGATACTGCATTCCGTTATAAGTCCGGAAAGGTTTGTAACCCATCCAGCGAACGTCTTTTTCAAGAAGAAAATCGGGAGCAAAAACTGACAGTTTCGATGCATCAGTACGGATGTGTTTTCCTTTTTGCAGCAAGTTCCCGGAAACAATCACCTGATCCAGCATAGCCCATTTTCCTTGATATTTATGTGTGCCTCTGATTTTTCCGCTGAGGGTAAGAAGGGCAGAAAGGTTGTACAAACCGTTGCTTATGGTTCCGGTGGTATCAGTTTTAGCACCGAGGCAGCGGGTAAGACTTTCATCAGTGGGTTCGTCGTTAAAATCACCGGTAATCAGGATTAGGGCTTTTGGATTCCGACGCAGGAGGGAGTCTGTTTTGCTTTTCAGTGTCTGCGCAACGCGGCATCGCTTCAGATCACTGTCGTTTTTTCTCCCTGCACGGGATGGCCAGTGATTAATAAAAATATGCAGGGTATCTTGTCCGGTAATGCCGGCAACATAAAGTATTTCCCTGGTGCGTTCAATTTCCCCGCTTGTTTCAAATACGGGGAAATAATGTTTATCGATCAGCCGGAAACGATCTTCGCGGTACAGGAACGCCACGTCAATGCCCCGGGGATCAGGAGAGTTTTTATGAACAATCCGGTAATTGTATTTTGCCAGGGGGGTGTTCAAAGCCAGATCATTTAGTACAAAACGGTTTTCCACTTCAGCGAGTCCGATTAAATCAGGAGGGTCCCAGCCGCCAATAGCTGCTATCACCTGATAAATATGGTTGCGTTTGGTTTCGTATTTCTTAAAATTCCATGCGCGCAAGGCACCGGGAAGAAATTCCTCATCATTTACGGTGCTGTCATTAAACGGATCAAAGAAATTCTCTGTGTTCCAGAACATCAACTGCAATACTGATTGTGGCTGTGATGATTGTTGCTGGCAGTATACCTCCTGAACGGTGAGAAAAAATGCAAGAACAGCTACTCCCCAGGTTTTCATCTTCGGGAATTTTTTCGCCGGGTTGTATCGCCAGGTATCCATTCAAAAGCACCAGGATCGGGCTTACCGTCGGCCAGGCGGTCTTTTCCCCTGAAATCCAGAGGTACCTTGCTGGCAATTGTAATGGAACCTCTGTTGTTGGCAAAGGAACTACTATCTGGGATGAAATTCCACTGATCGGCATCCCTGAATACAGGAGCGGTACTATACCATATCGAATCAAAGTGCATGGGGTCGGTCACGGGCAGCTTCAGGGGATCCAGTCTGATGAGGCTGTTTTTGAAATAATAGTTGGCTGCACCGGAAGAAGATTTGAATGCAAGAGCGAGTTCATTATCGTAATTGCCCCAGATGATGCAATTACCGAATGTAGCCTCTGTCATGTCTCCTGTATATTCTTTTTTATTCTGATCAGTAAAATAATTAGAAAGGATAACCGAAGGAGCCGAGCGGTTGTAAAAAATCACTCCCTTGTTAAAAAGTGTGCAATGGTAAAAGCGATGTGTTCCGCCCCGGAAAAGTCCCAGAAGGAGGGTTCCGGCATTGGCAACTACCATGTTTTCTGCCGTAATGGAAGCTCCGAAGGCGTAAATCCCTGCAAAACTCATATTGAATATCTGGCAGTTTCTGAAGGTAACGGATACTTTTCTTGGATCTTCCAGTCGGCCTATCTGAAGTACAACCCCGTTTCGGATGTCGGTATATTCAAGTACATTATCGGTACTGGAAGGGCTGAACGCGAGGGCCAGCCATTGGCCTGGAATATCCTGGTAATCTTCCTCAAGCCGGTCTCCCTGAATGCGCACTGGCTGATCAAGGGTGCCCTGAGAGCGGAGGGTGCCTCTTATCTCAATTACGGCATCCCGATGCATATAAATGCGTGTTCCCGGCTCCAGTGTCAGTGTTTGTAAGCTGTCAACAATCAGGTAGTAACGTATAAGATAGGGCTTGTCAGCTGGCCATTGAGTTGATGTGTGAATTGTATCGGCAAGGATAAGATGCATATCCTGCCCCCAGGCAACCAGATCAACATCCTGAACAGCACCGTTAGTGGTGAAGAGAATGGAATCGTGGACCAGAAGCGGTGCATTACTGTTTTTCGGATCAATGGTTACCTGGATAAATACGTACAGACTGTCTTTCGGAAGAATTTCAATATTGTTCTGCCGAAAACCACTCACCCCATCTATATTGATGCGGAAAGGGCTTAAAGCTCCTCCTGCAAGTCTGATTTCAGAAATACGCAGTGTTTTGTTATATCGGTTGTAAACTTTAAGCTGGCGGGTTGTTGAACCAATTGAGGTAAAAATAGTATCAAAACTGACGGTATCTTTTGAAAAAAACAGTCGCGCTTCAGGATCTTTCAAAATCTCTTCCTTATCGCATCCTGTATAAATAAGGATGACCGATATGGTAAGAATCAGCAAATACTGTAACCTGCGTGTGTTCATGATCGTAAAAATACACAACAATATCATTAATTGGAACGGTAAAAACAATTGAAAATTGCCGGAATGAAAAAAACTCCTGATAAAAACAATTTAACCGGTATTAATGTATTTTTAGAGGATTATTTTTGAGTTTATAGATGTATTTTTGGTGCAATGATTGTTTTTTTTATATTTCTTTCCAAAATTAAGGACGGTAACTATGGAGTATTATTGATCACAGCAGACAGGCTCATCTGGTTATTTGCTCTGAGTTACGGAAAAGTTTAATGATAATCCTGTTTATGAAAAAGGAAATACTCCCGGGTTCATCTTGTTCTACGACAGGGATGCTTGTAGTGATTCTTTCTTTAATATTTT
Organism: uncultured Bacteroidales bacterium; assembly: GCA_964548125.1. GTDB lineage: Bacteria > Bacteroidota > Bacteroidia > Bacteroidales > JAAYUG01 > JAAYUG01. Next base: position 22,313 of record CAZJQN010000031.1, read on the forward strand.
TACTAACTACCGGAGGGATAAAAGTTTTTTCACAGGATCAGACAGAGTTGTATTTTAAACATATTACTTACCGTGATGGGCTTGGAGGCAACAGGGTATTTGCCATCGTTCGGGATGACAGGGGAATTATGTGGTTTGGTACAGAAAACAGTCTGGCCAGGTATGACGGACAGACATTGAAAACGTACCATTATGATATAAATGATTCAACAAGCATCAAGGGAAACGCTGTTAGCGTTCTTCTAATCAATAGGCAAAACCAATTGTGCGTTGGAACAGATTTAGGTTTGTTGCTGTACGATCCGGCATGCGATCAATTTATACCTGTCTCTGAAAAAGGAATAAATTTTGTTCGCCGTAATGTCATTGATCTGGATATGAACAGTAAAGGAACCCTTTTTATTAGTTTCCTTTACCAAATAACGAGATATGTTCAAGGAAGTAAGGTTATGGTGCCTTTTCTGGATCTTTCTTCAGAAAGAGAGATCTTTTCTGCGGATGATTATGTATGCCAGACCGAAGTGACCTTGAAGGATCAGATTCTTGTTTTTACTGCCAAAAAATGGGTTCTTCTGGATTCATTAAAACAAGTCCTGGCTCAGAAGCAGCACCAATGTGGCATCATTCATAGTGTCCAGGCTGTTTCCGGAGGTAAATATCTAATTGCATCCGGCAATGGATTGTTTCTTTTTAATCTTTTGGACTATTCACTGCAATCAATGTCAGATTATACTGGTATCAAAGAATTTTCCCGGACAGAATTCTGGGATGCTTTTGAAGACCCTTCAGGAAATATCTGGGCTGCTACAGACCATGATGGTATTATTCTATTTCAGCCGCGTAAGGGAGAAATAAAAAAAATTGAATCGGATCCCTTTGATCCGAAATCGCTGAACGACAATTTTGTTCGGAAATTTTATCTTGATCCTACCGGTATCCTATGGATAGGATCATACAGGTACGGAATAAATTATACTCATCTGAATCCTTCCAAGAAGTTTATCATTTATCAGTACAGTCCATCACGTCAGGCCTCCATCTCATCGAATTCTGTTTTATCGGTTTTAAAAGACAGAAGAGGAGATTTATGGATCGGTACCGACGGGGGAGGGTTAAACAGGATACTTTCCGAAACGAAAAAAACGATTCATTACAGGTATACAGGAAAAGAAGGAATTCCTTCTGATGCAGTACTTGCTTTGCTGGAGGATAAGGAGGGAAAAATATGGGTAGGAGGTTATAATGGAAAAATAGCCCGATATGATCCATTAAAGAATTGCTGGGAAATGTTTGCCCCAAGTTGTAGCTATCCGGGTTGTACAGGTTTACATGATATTCGACAAATAATGGAAGACTCACAAGGAAAAATCTGGTTTGCAACCAATGGACATGGATTACTCTGCTATAACCCCCGGAACCAGCAGTGGGATTCCTACAACACACTTAATTCTGCTTTAGTTGACAATTATACACTTTCCTTGCTTGAAGTCGAAGATTATCATTTCTGGGTTGGCACCTATAACGGAGCCTGCCTTTTCAACCCGAAAACCAGGCAGGGTCGATCTTTTTCATATTCAGAAAAGAAGTCCGATGGATTAAGCCATAACTGGGTTTATGCTTTGTTCCGTGAACGGAAAAAACGTCTGTGGATTGGTACGGCTAATGGGCTGAATCTATTTCAATCCGAAGATACGAGTTTTCTTCATATTACTACTTCTCAGGGTTTGCCGGGAAATGTAATCAACGCCATCACTGAAGATAAAAATGGAAATCTATGGATCAGTACCGATGAAGGAATCTGCCGTTTTAATCCTGAATCTTTTTCGTTCTGGAATCTGGATGAAGATGACGGTTTGCCTGGCAATTATTATCTTCGTGGTTCCTGCTTTCAGTCTGATTCAGGTGAAATTTTCTTCGGTTCTGATAATGGTCTTGTCGAGTTTAAACCTGATATGATCAAACCCGATACCACGGCTTATCCTGTCTATATAAAGGATGTACTGCTTGATTACAAAACCATTTTTCGCGATATTCTCTGTTCAGAAGGTCAATCCTCAGGAAATCCCCGTCTTGTTCTTCCGTATAGTAAGAGATCCATTACCATTCAATTTGGATCACTGAATTTTACCAACCAGAATAATAACAAGTTTGAATATCGTCTTGTCGGGTATGAAGATTACTGGATTTCGACTGGTACCAGAAGGGAGGTTACGTTTACAAAACTTGACCCCGGTAATTATACATTTGAGGTGCGTGGGTGTAACAACGACGGGTTCTGGGACAAAAAAGGTGATAAACTAACCATTGTCATTCTGACTCCATGGTACAGGACATGGTTTTTCAGGGTTGTTCTTGCTCTGATAATTATTGGTGTGATTCTGGCTTATGTGTACCTGAGGAATCAGAGTATTTTACGAAGAAACCGGCTGCTTGAGCAGCAGGTGCATGAGCGGACGCATGAACTGGAAGTGGCCAATGAAGAATTGCTGGCCAATGCCGAAGCCCTTGATCATACGGTTAAAGAGCTTGAATCACAGAAAGCCCTGCTTCAGCAGCAGACTGAGGAACTGCGGACCACCAACGACCGGTTGCATGAGCTCAACCGGATGAACGACAGAATATTTTCCATTATTGCCCATGACATTAAAAACCCATTGGGTACTATTCAGGGATTTATTGAACTGCTTACTTTGCATCATAGGAAAATTGACGAAAATAAGCGGGAGGAATATTTTGAATACATACGGCAGTCAGTACAAAAGTTGCTTTCTCTTATTGAAAATCTTCTTTTATGGAGTTCGAGCCAGTTAAAAGGCAGGGGAGCCAATCCGGTTCCATTCAATCTTACTGAACCTGTGATGGAGAATATTGATTTAGTAAGAGAACAGGCTGCAAAGAAAAACATCAGCATCAGCTTCTCTCCTCTGGAAGAGTATGGTGTGGTCGCCGACCGGAATATGATCAGCGCGGTAGTGCGAAATATTCTTTCCAATGCCGTTAAATTCTGTAAGCAGGGAGGTGAGATCAGTATTACCCTCAGGAAGGATAATGATTCGGTTGTATGTTCCATTACCGACCAGGGAGCAGGAATGGATGAAGAAACCAAGTCGCTCCTGTTTGATCCGGACAAGAAAAAGATCAGAACCGGTACCGGGGGAGAAACAGGGTCAGGTCTTGGCCTTCTTATCTGTAAGGAATTTATTGAACAAAACCAGGGCAGTATCTGGGCTGAAAGCACTCCCGGTGCCGGAACAACTTTCTTTTTCAGAATACCGGCCGAAAAGCATGAATAAGATATTCAGATGTTTCCTAATGTTGAAGTTCACTTCAATCAATCAAAAAGTTTTTTGTATGAGAACGTATTCAAAAAGGATAAAGTCTATTTCTCTTTTTCTGGTTTTTAGTTTTGTATTTTGTTTTTCGCATAGTCAAGATGTCAATTATTCCGAAGAAAAAGCCGGAATGATTCCGGTTCCTGATGTTTTGACAATGATAAACGGTGATAGGGTTCAGACAAAGGAGGATTGGCTTCAGTTCAGAAAACCGGAAATTAGGGCGCTTTTCGAACATCTCATGTATGGTGTTTCGCCTGGCATGCCCGATACACTTATCTTTGATATATGGGAAAAGAATGGAAAGGCTTTTGGGGGGTTGGGAATCCGCCGTCAGGTTAACCTGTATTTCAGAAAAGATCGTTCCGGACCTGTTGTTTCTCTCCTGATATACCTTCCAGCCGGAAAATTGCCGGCACCGGTATTTCTTGGTCTGAATTTTAAAGGCAACCATACAGTAACTTCTGATCCTGCTGTACCTCTCCCGTTTTCATGGGTAGAGAATGATAATAGCATGGGAATTACTCAAAACAGGGCTACTGAATCATCGCGTGGAATTAAATCATCTCGATGGTGCGTCGAAAAGCTTCTGCAAAGGGGGTATGGCCTTGCAACTGTTTACTATGGTGATATTGACCCAGACTTTGATGATGGGTTTAATAACGGAGTTCATGCGCTTTTCAGAAAGTCAGATAAAAGTCATGCTCCTGATGCATGGGGTTCAATAGCAGCTTGGGCATGGGGATTAAGCCGCTGTATGGATTATCTTATAACCGATAAGGATGTGGATAAGGATCATGTTGCCGTAATTGGACATTCCCGGCTTGGAAAAACCGCTCTATGGGCAGGTGCTATGGATGAACGTTTTTTTATGGTGGTTTCCAATAATTCGGGTTGCGGCGGTGCAGCTCTCTCTAAGCGGGTATTTGGTGAAACGGTAGAGGCTATTAATAGGCGGTTTCCTCATTGGTTTTGCGGCAATTTCAAGAATTACAATAACCATGAAGAAAAACTTCCTGTTGATCAGCATATGCTGATTGCTCTTATTGCTCCGAGACCAGTATATATTGCCAGCGCCTCAGAAGATCTATGGGCTGATCCCCGCGGCGAATTTCTTTCCGGAGTTCTGGCTACTCCGGTTTACAGGTTGTTCGGTTTGCCAGGGCTTCCTGTTACTGAAATGCCTCCCCCCGATACGCCAGTTATGGGAACCATCGGTTACCATATACGTACTGGTAAACATGATATTACGCCATTTGATTGGGATCAATATCTGAAATTTGCAGATATGCATATTGGGAAATCAAATAAATAATGTATATCAGGACATTTATTATACTGTTTCTCTGTTCTATGTTGGTTTCAGAAAGTTCAGCAATTGCAAGGCTGAAGAAGGATACCATCCTATTTACTAATGCGCATATTTATACTGTTGATGACGTTTTTTCGGTTGCCGATGCAATGGTTGTTGAAGATGGCCGTATAGTGGAAATCGGTGCCGGTAGCGTTCTCAGTCGAAAATACAGTGCAGATACGGTCATCGATCTGGGGGGTAAATTTGTATATCCTGGATTTATTGATAGCCACTGCCATTTTTTGCATTACGGGCTTGGATTGCAGGAAGTTAATCTCACGGGTACCTCTTCTGTTGAAGAAATTTTAACCCGGCTGAAAGAATCTGGAAGCAAACGGAAAGGTCTCTGGATAATCGGCAGAGGATGGGACCAGAATGACTGGGAGAATAGAATATATCCGAACCGGGAGATGCTTGATTCTGTCTTCCCTGACATTCCTGTTTACCTGACCCGCATTGACGGTCATGCTGCGTGGGTTAATACTGCGGCACTGAATATGGCAGGGATCACCAGGCAAACCAGGGTAAAAGGAGGACTAATAGTGCTGGAAAACGGTGTTCCTTCTGGTGTTCTTGTTGATAATGCTATGAACCTGGTTTCAAGGCTGATTCCTCCTCCGGATTTAACTGCTAAAAGAGAGGCTTTACTGGAAGCTCAGGCTAACTGTTTTTCAGTGGGTCTTACAATGGTTTGCGATGCTGGGCTCGGATACCAGGAAGTAGTTCTGATCGACAGTCTCCAGAAAGAGGGTGAACTATTGATGCGCATTTATGCCATGCTGGAGCCGACTAACGAGAATTTTAGGAATTTTATTACCAGGGGAATCTACCGAACCGACCGCCTTTCTGTTCGTTCTATCAAACTTTTTGCCGATGGTGCCCTGGGTTCGAGGGGTGCTCTCCTGCTGGAGCCTTATGCAGATGATCCACTGACAAAAGGTCTTCAGATAGAATCTACTGCCTATTACAGGAATATCTGTAAAAAAGCCTTACAGTGCGGCTATCAGGTAAATACCCATTGTATCGGTGATGCTGCAAACCGTATGATTCTTGATGTGTATGGTGAGATACTGAAAGGGAAAAACGACCTGCGGTGGCGGATTGAGCATGCACAGGTGGTTCATCCATCTGATTTTGAAAAGTTTGCGAAGTACAACATTGTCCCCAGTGTTCAGACTACCCATGCCGTGTCCGATATGTCATGGGCAGTGGATCGACTGGGAACAGAGAGGATCAGCCATGCATATGCGTACAAAATGTTGCTTCAGCAAAACGGATGGCTGGCTAATGGAAGTGATTTCCCTGTGGAACAGATCAATCCTTTGCTGGGCTTTTATACGGCGGTGGCAAGGAGAAGCATTTCCGGGGTGCCTTCCGGCGGGTTTCAGCCAGAAAATGCCCTTACCCGGGAAGAAGCTTTGCGTGCCATGACTATCTGGGCAGCCCGGGCAGCCTTTGAGGAAACGAATCGTGGTTCACTTGAGTCCGGTAAATGGGCCGATTTTGTTGTGCTGGATACAGACCTTATGACAGCTCCGCTGGAAACGATTCCGGAAGCAAAGGTTTTTTCCACATGGATAGGAGGTATTCCAGTTTATCAGCGGAAATAAATGGCCAGTCCGCCCGCAATCACATGAGGTGCAGGAGCGTTTAATCCGATTTCACTTTCCAGCAGGAAGGTGATATTATCGCGGAATCCTATTTCCACACCAAGGGGAATCCAGAGAGGAACCCTTATTTCATCGGCAAATTCAAGAACCATGTTACCTCCCAGCCAGAGGTGAGTACCTTTTACCAGGGGAATGCTATAGGTAAGGCCTCCGTTTAGCCCGAAGTAATCAAAATACCTGGCTCCGGTGATAAGTTGAACACGATTTGCCAGAGACCACTGCAGACTGGTTCCGAAATAGGTCGAGGGGCCAACGCCTGCAGTGAGCGCCAGATCAATCTGATTGGTAATGCCAGCTCCGCCATGGAAAAACATATAAACATCGGTTCCTGACTTTGCATAGACAGCCGGTTCGAGGCCAAGGTAAAACTTCCCTCTTCCCATTGCGCGGGAGGAGTTGAACATCTGACCTTCGGCCATAAGTGTGATGCAACTGAGCAACACGAGGAATATGACTCTTTTCATCATGCTTTAATTAATGTTCAATGGTATAATGTAAACTTTGTGCAGGTTAATTTATTATGATCTAATATATTTTTTATCCTTGGTAGTTTCATTTACACATTTTTTTAACAACCGACAAATCAAATATAGTTTATGTAAATGATTATGGCAAAAATGAAAGATAAAATTTATGTCATCTGAAGATGCAAAAGGCATGCATCCTTTGTTCCTATGGGTTTAGAACAAACCAGACCAATTAAACCGGATATATTTATAGCTGAATCAGTGACAGATAGATTGAAGTAAACCAATTCTTTTGCCTATGGTTATATCTATAGTAACCAGTATATTTACATAACACCTGAGCCATTGAAGTAAATTGTATGTATTTT
>CAZJQN010000032.1:0-29500 GCA_964548125.1 uncultured Bacteroidales bacterium
TGTGTTTCTATTGACTAATCTCCTCTAAAAATAATTTTGTTCTAATCATGTAGGTCTTAACCCGGATGCCAGGCCTTAAGCCAACCCACTATGCATTAGTTCGCTTAAATTCCTAATGCATAATCCAGGTTTATTTAAAATTTTTATTAGCCCGGTTGAATTTGTTAATTCATGGTACTTCGGTTAAATATTTATTGTGTTTCTATTCGGTTAAAAAAAGCGCAAGAATAAACAACCTGAAAAAAACGGAAAATCTCTATCCATTTTTTTATTGAGTATTTGCCATAATAACCAAAAAAGTTATTTTTACATTGTGGTATCACGATTTAAAATAACGTGTTACTAATTTTGTGCTCATACTATTTATTTTGTAAAAATAATAGTTGTTTAATGTTTGATTTTATAAATGAAAACATAAAAAGGAGTAATACTTTTTTATTTATAGTAACACCATTTATAACAAGTAATCTTTTAACCTATGAAAAATCAGCGAAATAAACTTTTCTTTGTTTTGGTTGGTCTTACTGTATTATTTATGAATCCTGTTTTTTCTCAGGAAAATGTTTCAGATTCCTTGCTTCTGGATGAGGTTGTAGTTACCGCAACAAAAACAATGAGGAATGTCAGGGAGGTTCCTTCGAGTATTTCGGTAATCAGAGCACGTGATATTGAATTCTCCCCAGCCATGCAGGTAGATGATGTTTTACGTTTTGTTCCGGGACTAAATGTTAACCGTACTACCGGGATTTACAGCCAGCGGCCAATGATTACATTACGTGGACTTTCCGGTGATGAACAATCAAGGACCCTGGTTCTTCTCAATGGGGTGCCAGTGAATACTTCCGATGAGGGAGGCGTCAACTGGAACCGCATCAACCAGTTCGATATTGAGCAAATTGAAATATTCAAAGGCCCTAATTCATCTTTATACGGAAATAACGCAATGGGAGGCGTGATCAATATTATTACCCGGAAACCTTCCCGACCTCAGGAAATATATGGCGCGGTTACATATGGAACTTTTAATACCATACGACAGGATCTTAACCTGAGGGTACGTTCCGATAAAGGATTTTACGGATCCGTTTCCCAGTATTTTCTGAAAAGTGACGGCTATAATAATGTACCTGAAGACAAAAGAACGACTTACGATATTGCCCGTTCCCTTGAAGAGGTATCCGTTTCAGCAAAAGCAGGTTACGACGGAAGTACATGGTTAAAATGGGAACTTCAGTACGATATTTTCCGTGATCAACGTGGTGAGGGTTACCAGATTTACAATCCTGAAGGCTGCTACCGGAATTTCCATACAGATCTTTTCAGAGGAACGCTTAAAGGCGGGGAAAACAACACACACTATGATGTGAACCTTTATTACCAGCTCGAACATTATTACGACATAAATGAACGTATGAAGAATAACAATTATAGCCGGTATGATGTTAATTCATTCAGAAAAGACATGGGGGTCCTTTTAAATGTCAGCCACCAGCTTTTGCCGACTAATGTAATTACCGGTGGCGTAGAAGTTAAAAGAGGAAGTATTGAAGGAGGCGATTATTATTTAACCGCTCCCTATGATACCGTATACAATGAAGGAATTTTGACAACCTATGCGGGATATATTCAGGAGGAACAAGCTTTTCTTGAAAATAAGATCAGATTGATTGCCGGGTTACGCTTCGACCATGTTTCGTTTTCTGACGGGTATTACTATACAACCACCCCTTGGAATACAGACGGACCTGAAATGAAAGACAACGCCTGGTCTTCTTTCTCTCCCAGGCTCGGTATGCGCTTTAATCCTGTAAAGGAAATCAGTGCATACCTCTCTTACTCCCATGGTTTCAGGGCATCTATTCTTGACGATCTTACTCGCACAGGCTGGATGTGGGTTGGACCTAAATACGCAAACCCTGAATTGGGTCCAGAATCAATTAATAATTTCGAAGCAGGTGTTGATGTATTCCCTGTAACCGGTATGAAGATTTCAACATCAGCCTATTACTCCCTTGGTGCCGATTTTCTATACTATGTGGCAACTACTGACAGCATCTTTGGCCGCCCAATTTATATCAGAAAAAACGTAACGAATGTAACTATAAAAGGAATTGAGTGTGAAGTAAGTTACGAACCTGTTACCGGTTTGAGATTTCTTGCCACCTATGCATTCAATGATTCAAAAATTGACAAATTCACTGAACGACCTGATCTCGAGAATAAATACTTAAAGTATGCTCCGAAACACACAGCCTCAGCCTCAATCCTCTGGTCAAACAAGATAGTAAACACTGGTCTGCGGTGTTTTTATAAAGGTGAACAATTTTCTGACGATGCAAACTCTCAGGAGCTTGATCCATATTTTACCTTTGATCTCCATCTCTCAAAAGAAATCATAGGAAAACTCCTTGTATCGCTCGATATTCAAAACATTTTTGACCGCCGGAACATGGAAACTGCTGATTATCTTTCTCCCGGAAGACTGATTAACGGACGTATTGCCTTCACTTTCTGATAAGAACGCACTGATTTACTTATGTGTATATCAAATCTTTACAAAAGGTCAACAAAGTGCAGAAGAAATTTGACTCCTTTAAGATGACTGCAAACGGAAGAATTTCATTACTCCTGCTTGTTGTAATTTCTTTTTTCGCATGTAACCCGCCTTCCCCGCAATCCGGGGAAGGGAAGGTTACAGTGTATGATATTCTGGGACGAAAAGTTGTGGTGCCAGAAAAAGTTACTAAAGTCATTGGTGTACGTGCCGGCGCTCTCAGGCTGCTGGTTTACATGGATGCTGTCGAAATGGTTGCCGGTATTGAAGAATCAGAATTCCGCGGGTCCAGACCTTACATTCAAGCCCATCCCGAACTTCTGAAACGCCCAATTATAGGTCCATCCATGGGTGGGGATGCTGAACTAATTGCCGGAACAAATCCTGATGTTATTTTCATTACCTATACTACCCGGGGAGACGCAGACGCCCTCCAGAAAAGAACTGGTATTCCGGTTGTAGCGCTTGAATGCACCGAATTTGGAACAGCTCGAGACACACTTTTTGCTTCTCTGAGGTTAATCGGGAAAATTATTGGTAAAGAAAAAAGAGCAGATTCTCTTATTACTTACATTGAAAACAACATTCGTGACCTCAACCGTCGTTCCCAGATTCTTTCCAGCTCAGCCAGACCCCGGGTTTATATCGGGGGCGTTCCTTATAGCGGAGCCCGGAACATTGTTTCTACTCAACCCTACTACCCTCCGTTTATGTTTGTTAATGCCCATAATGTAGCATCGGAACTCAGTAAAAATCTGATTTCGCATGTAAAGGGAACTTATGTCGACCCTGAACAACTGTTAATCTGGAATCCGGATTACCTTTTTATTGATGTATCAGGCTTGACTCTAATAAAAAAAGACCTTGCCTCTGAAACGTCAGTATACCGAAATCTCAATGCTATTAAAAACAATAACATTTATCTGTTACTTCCTTACAACAATTATGCAACCAACTATGAACTGGTACTTATAAATGCATGGTATACAGGTAAGATACTTTACCCGGAAGCTTTTAATGATGTGATGTTCGAAGAAAAAGTGCAGGAAATTCTGGATATGTTTCTTGCAACGCGTTCTATTTTAGCAGAAACGATAATTTCACAGCGTGTTCCTGGAAAAGTAAATGCAAATGATTTATGAAGCAGTCTGAAATTGAAACCCATTATAAGAAATACCTTTATAAGAGGGCTTTGTTTATTATTGTGGTGCTTCTTCTGCTTTTAGCTATGATCATATTTTCAATGGTTTCAGGATCGGCTGCAGTTCATTTCAGAGATATAACAAACCTTTTCACAGGAAAAAGTTCATCAATAGTGAATCAGATTATTATTAACATTCGCCTTCCACGAATTACTGCAGCTATTCTTGCCGGTACTGCCCTTGCCATCTCAGGAACAGTATTTCAAAGTATTCTCCGCAATCCCCTTGCTTCACCTTTTACTTTGGGGATTTCCGGTGCAGCGGCTTTCGGGGCAGCATTTGCTATCATTATATTCGGAGCCGGATCAAACTATGTTGGGTCAAACGATGCAGCATTTGTTCAAAACCCATATCTGGTTACTTCTTTTTCTTTTCTCTGGAGCCTGGTAAGCGTTGCAGTGATTCTTTTACTTTCCCAGACAAAAGGAGCCACCCCGGAAGTTATGATCCTTTCAGGCATTATTTTATCTTCTCTGTTTAGCGCAGGAATTTCAGCAATTCAGTATTTTTCCGACAATATTCAGCTGGCTTCCATCATCTTCTGGTCGTTTGGCGACCTGGGAAGGGCTACCTGGAGAGAATGCCTTCTGCTGGGAAGTATACTTCCGGTTGCATTGATTTATTTCATTAAGCAAAGTTGGAACTATCGAGCGCTGCAGCCGGGAGATGAATATGCACACAGCCTTGGGGTTAATCCAAAAAAAGTTCGCCTATCAGGCATGATCGTTGCCTCGCTCGTTACGGCTGTTGTTGTTTCTTTTTTTGGTATCATTGCCTTTGTTGGCCTTGTAGTTCCGCATATTGTAAGACAAATTACCGGTAACGACGAACAGTTCCTTATTCCTGCTTCAGCAACCTTTGGCGCTTTTTTCCTCTTGTTTTGCGATACCCTGGCGCGAGTTCTGATTGCTCCGGTTATTCTGCCTGTAGGAATTCTTACTTCGTTTATGGGAGCTCCTTTGTTCCTTTTCCTTCTGCTAAGAAAATCATCAAAGCGTTTCTGGTACTGATATGAAAATATGTTGCCATAGCATAGAATTCAGTTATAACGGAATACCTGTTCTGGAAAACATTACTTTCACTTTTGATGCAGGTGATTTTGTTGCTCTGGTTGGGCCTAACGGCTCAGGTAAAAGTACGTTTATCAAATGCCTTAACCGGATCCTAAAGGTCCAGAATGGCGTAGTATTGGTTAATAATCGGGATATCAGACATTTCAGTATGCTTGAACTGGCTCAAAATATGGCTTATGTACCTCAGCTGGAAAACCGAAATTCATCTCTTAAAGTATTTGATGTAGTGATGCTGGGCCGCAAGCCCTACGTAAACTGGAAACCATCGGAAGATGATATTCACACTACGTCTCGAATCGTAAAAAGTCTGCATCTTGATGCAATAGCCATGCGCGATTTTTCGAAGTTGAGCGGCGGCCAGCAACAAATTGTCTTAATTGCAAGAGCCTTGGCTCAGGAACCTAAAATTCTGCTTCTTGACGAGCCTACAGCAAATCTCGACATGAAACACCATGCTGAGATAATGAACATTCTCAACAATCTTGCACTCCAGGGTATTACCGTAATAACGGCCATCCACGACATCAATAGTGCAGTCCGCTATGCTAACAAAATCATTATGCTCAAAGAAGGTAAAATTTTTGCCGCCGGTGGAAAAGATATTGTCAACGAAGAAAATATTGAAAAACTTTATGATATTCCCGTACGTATATTTTATGACAATGGTAATTCTTTTGTTGTTCCGGATGTTTTTTCCTCAAACAAAAATGTATGAATGCTCTTACTTTCGTTCCTGTTGGCCAGGTAATAAATGGTTTTAACGAACCTGCCCATTTCCACACAATCAAAGATAATAGAAGTACCATTCTGATTTTTGAAGAATATGCGGAAGCCCTATTGAATATCGAACAATGTGAGTATATTGATGTGGTTTTTTATCTCCACAAATCTGAAAAATTTTCTCTTACAGGTCCGATTCAAACTGGTGAAATCAGAGGAGTATTTGCCTCAAGAAGTCCTTTCAGACCAAATGCAATTGGTATTACTACTGTAAAACTGATTGAACGTCATTATAACAGGCTAATTGTGGAAGGTCTCGATGCTCTTAATAATTCCCCTGTGCTTGATATAAAATCAGCCGATACTTCTGCTTTTGCTTCGGCAATAGAAAATAATCCCGTTCATAATGCTATACTGAAATCCGATCCTCGTATCGAAATTAAAAATAACATTGGTAAAAAACAGACAGAAATATTGCTTATTAAAGCCGCCCAGATTCATGGACATTACTGCCCCGGGCTTGCTATGGGTGTAATGGCAGCCGTTCACGCAATTAATGAATTACAGCAAGAATACAATTCACCCGAAGAATTCTTTGTCATTATAGATACTTCAACTTGTTTTTTAGATGGTGTGCAATTTGTAACAGGTTGTACTTCAGGAAATAAAAAACTCATCATTAATAATAAAAAGGAAAAATTAGCCTTGACCCTTGTTCAAAGCAATAAAAATGGTATCAGAATATCTGCACTCCCTAAAGCTTCGGAAGTAATCGATGCACTATTCCCTGAGTATGCGAAATGCCAGAAAAAAATTATAGAGGATCATGCCAGTGATCCGGAAACACTCAGTAAACTTAAAAAACTATCTCAGGAAAGAGCATTTGGGACTCTTAAGATACCATTTCATAAGCTTTTCAAGATTACAAAGATTCCTTTCAGTAAACTTGCCAGACTTCGATACTAAAACTTGAATGCATCATACATGTTTGCATATCCTGGATATTTAGTGATGTTGTATACGTTTTAACAATAACTTTCTCCATTTATCAGTAATAATTCTTTAAGTGAGACCACCATTGTGTTTGCGAAAATTCCTGTATCAGATTAAGTGTTGACTATTACAGATTATTCCAGAATGCTGAATTGTCTACAAAGCAAAAGGAAGTCGATTATTTCATCATTTATTTCCTACAACATATCCTGAAAAATAGATGTTTTTTACCTTTAACCAGTTGTTACATCCATGGCAAAACTGCCTCTTATTTTTCTAATTATTACTATTGTTTCCGGGTGCAGGAAAGAAAATGAAACCCCGGTTTTTTCATCCGCTTTGGAAGAACAAGTGCTGGAGCAGGTTAATCTGCACCGAAGCCAGATAGGGCTTGCCCAGCTTTCACCTCATCCTTCCCTTAGCAGGCTGGCACGAAACCATTCAGGGAATATGGCTTTGCAAAAAGTTCCATTCGGGCATGACGGATTTTCTTCGCGCGCCGACTGGATAAACAACAACCTGGGAAGCGGAAGCATCGGTGAGAATGTTGCCATGAGCAGTGACGATGCTGTCTATACAGTGCAGTCGTTGTGGCTCACATCTCCGGGGCACAAAGCCAACATCGAAGGAAACTATACCAGCACCGGTATCGGAGTCGCGAAAGGAACCAACGGATACTGGTATTATACTCAGATATTTTATAAACCTCAATAAACCCTGTTGCCTTATGGAATACCGTATTGAACACGACACCATGGGCGAAGTAAAGGTGCCTGCCGACAAATACTGGGGAGCCCAGACCCAGCGTTCAGTGAATAACTTTAAAATCGGGGACCAGAAAATGCCCCGTGAAATCATCATGGCATTTGCATATCTTAAAAAGGCAGCCGCTCTAACTAACCTTGACCTCGGCGTACTGCCCAGGGAAAAAGCCGACCTTATCTGTAAGGTATGCGACGAAATACTGGAAGGAAAACTGGATGACCAGTTTCCTCTTGTTGTATGGCAAACAGGATCGGGAACCCAGACCAACATGAACCTTAATGAAGTGATTGCCAACCGTGCCCATGTACTCATGGGAAACAAACTAGGAGAAGGAAAAACTTTTCTGCACCCCAACGACGACGTGAACAAGTCCCAGTCATCAAACGACACTTTCCCCACGGCCATGCACATTGCAGCATATAAGATGCTGACCGAAATAACCATTCCGGGGGTTGAACTCCTGCGCAACACACTGCACGCCAAGTCACAGGCCTTTATGGATATCGTGAAAATAGGTCGTACCCACTTTATGGATGCCACCCCCCTTACTCTGGGTCAGGAGTTCTCGGGTTATGTTTCCCAGATTGACCACGGCCTTAGAGCACTTCGGAATACTCTGCCCCATCTTTCCGAGCTTGCCCTTGGCGGAACAGCTGTAG
Source organism: uncultured Bacteroidales bacterium (assembly GCA_964548125.1). GTDB lineage: Bacteria > Bacteroidota > Bacteroidia > Bacteroidales > JAAYUG01 > JAAYUG01. The sequence continues at coordinate 7,967 of CAZJQN010000032.1, forward strand.
GAACCGGTATCAACGCTCCGAAAGGATATGCTGAGAAAGTGGCTGCCAAAATAGCTGAACTTACCGGCCTGCCTTTTATTACAGCCGAAAACAAATTTGAGTCGCTGGCATCTCATGATGCTCTGGTGGAAACTTCCGGTGCATTGAAACAACTGGCTGTCAGTCTGATGAAAATCGGAAATGACCTGCGCGTGCTTGCCTCCGGGCCACGCAGTGGTATCGGTGAAATCCTGATCCCGGAAAATGAACCGGGCTCATCCATCATGCCAGGCAAAGTAAATCCCACCCAGATTGAGGCACTAACTATGGTCTGTGCACAGGTTATAGGCAACGACTCCGCCATTACCGTTGGCGGAATGCTGGGTCATTTTGAACTGAACGTCTTTAAACCGCTCATGATTACCAACCTTCTCCATTCAGCTCGTCTGCTGGGCGATGCCTGTGTTTCATTTACAACAAACTGTGCGGCCGGAATCGAACCCAACTACCCCGTAATACAAAAACATCTGGAAAACTCACTTATGCTCGTTACCGCGCTGAATCCGCACATTGGTTATGAAAATGCCGCAAAAATTGCCAAAAAAGCACATAAAGAAGGTAAAACCCTCCGACAGGCAGCTATTGAACTGGGCCTGGTAACCGATGAGCAGTTTACCCAGTGGGTTGACCCGAAAAAAATGATCTGAACCATTCTGTAATTTACCGGGTAACAGCTCTGAAAGTGCTTGAAACAACCAAGCTCTGCAGGGCAATATGTTGGGCGGCATTGTTTTATATTGATTTTACCCTATTTTTGCCGCGCACTTTCAGCTAATTGTTATGCCCCAGGAAAAATTGTTTCAGGAATTCCCGCCAATATCGGCGGCTGAATGGAAAGACATTATCCGAACCGAACTCAAAGGTGCTGATTACGAAAAAAAACTGATCTGGAGAACCAGGGAAGGGTTTAACATAAAACCTTACTATCGTTCTGAGGACCTGGACGGCTTAACCTTTTACAAATCGCTTCCGGGAGAATTTCCTTATGTGCGGGGTAATTTCCCTGAATACAAAGGATGGAAAATCCGGCAGAACATATGGGTCGACAATCCGGCCGAAGCAAATGCCAAAGCCCGGGCCTTGATATCAAACGGTGTCAATTCACTTTGCTTTTGTTTTTCCAGAGATGCCAAAGCCCGTTTCTTGAACCGCGAATCGTTCAGCCTCCTGCTCAGGAACCTCCCTCTTACTGACATAGATCTTCATTTTGCAGTCCAGGAACGTACACGTGATGTCCTCACTCTTGTGAAAGAATTTGCATCGGAAAATAGTATAAACCATTGCGAAATTCATGGCACGTCCGATTATAACGTTCTTGGTAACCTGACTCTTACGGGAAAATTTTTTGAATCGGAAGCCACCGACTGGTCAAAGCTCATCATGGCTGTTCAGAAGGCAGGAAAACATTTTCCGGGAGTAAAGATTATCGAAATTGACGGCAGTATTTTTCGTAATGCAGGCTCTCTCATCGTGCAGGAACTGGCATTCAGCCTCTCTATGGCCTGCGAATACCTTACCGTGCTCACCGAAAAAGGGTTAAACGCCTCCGAGGTGCTGCGCAATCTTCATTTTACCTTTGCTACCGGCCCTGTCTATTTCCTTGAAATAGCCAAACTGAGGGCTGCCCGCATGCTCTGGGCGCTCATTAGCCGGGAATGGGATCGCCAGTCAGGTTCCGGCGAACGAATGTATATTCATTCGCGTTCGCTCCTTTGGAACAAAACAATTTATGACCCGTATGTCAACATGCTCCGGAACACCACGGAAGCCATGGCGGCGGTAATCGGAGGCTGTGATGCTCTGACCATACTTCCGTTTGATGCCTGCTACCGCACACCCGATGATTTTTCCGAACGGATGGCCCGGAATTTACAGCTCATTTTAAAAGAAGAAGCGTCGTTCGGAAAAGTGGCCGATCCGGCTGCCGGTTCCTGGTTTATTGAGAACTTAACCAATCTGCTGGCAGAATCGGCTCTGGAATTGTTCAAGACCATAGAAGCACAGGGAGGTTATCTCTCCTGCCTGAAGAGCGGTTTTATCCAGGAACAGGTAGCTGAAGCAGCCGGAAGGTTTACCTCCGATCTTGCCGCACGCAAGGAGGTGTTGGTTGGTACAAACCAGTACCCGAACGCCGGAGAACAGGTACTCAACAATATTTCTGAAGAAATTGCCTTTCCGCGTCCCAGACCCAATCACTCCCCTGTAAGGCCTATTTCTTCGTACCGCGCTGCTGCTGAATTTGAGAAGATGCGGCTGGCAACTGAGAAATCGGGTTCTCTGCCCGTAGTATTTCTTCTATCAACCGGTAACCTGGCTATGCGCCTTGCCCGGGCAAACTTCTCTGCCAACTTTTTTGCCACTGCCGGCTTCCAGATAATAAATAATGCCGCATTCGATAATGTTATTGATGGCATCGATGCTGCCCTCAAAGCCTCAGCCAACATTATAGTTCTTTGCAGCAGTGATGAGGAATACGCCCAACTGGCTCCCGAAGCACAGGAATATCTTGCCTCTCAGACACCGGACCCTGGAAATCGCCCTCTGCTGGTCATTGCCGGAGCTCCTCCCTGTATGGATGATCTGCGGGCTAAAGGAATAACCCGTTTTATCCACGTCCGTTCCAATATCCTTGAAACACTTATCCAGTTTCAAACCGAACTGGGAATCGTTTAAATCCGAAAGTATGCGACCTGATTTCAGTCATCTTTCCCTTAAAAACTTTGACACCGGAGCGCACAACACGGCTTCTGAACAAGCCCTCTGGAAAACAGCGGAAAATATTGAGGTAAAAAGCCTTTATACCGAAAAGGAAATTGAACAACTCGAACACCTCGGTTATGCGGCAGGCCTTCCCCCTTTTCTCCGGGGCCCTTACGGAACCATGTATATTTTGAAGCCCTGGACCATACGCCAGTATGCCGGCTTTTCAACTGCCGAGGAATCCAACGCGTTCTACCGGCGTAATTTGGCAGCGGGGCAGAAAGGTCTTTCTGTGGCTTTCGACCTGGCAACCCACCGGGGATATGATTCCGACCATGAGAGGGTCGTTGGCGACGTCGGAAAAGCCGGCGTTGCCGTTGATTCTGTCCTCGATATGAAAATTCTCTTCGACGGCATCCCGCTCGATAAAATCTCTGTTTCAATGACCATGAACGGAGCCGTGCTCCCAATAATGGCCTTTTACATTGTCACCGCGCTCGAACAGGGAGTAAAACCCGAACAACTCAGCGGGACCATCCAGAACGACATCCTCAAGGAATTTATGGTGCGCAACACCTATATCTATCCTCCCGAAGCTTCCATGAGGATTATTGCCGATATATTCCGGTACACGTCAAAACATATGCCCAAATTCAATTCCATCAGCATCTCGGGGTATCATATGCAGGAAGCTGGTGCTACCGCCGACCTGGAACTGGCCTATACCCTTGCTGACGGACTGGAGTACATTCGCATCGGGCTTCAGGCAGGAATTGATATAGATGATTTTGCCCCGAGGCTTTCTTTCTTTTTTGCCATCGGCATGAACCATTTTATGGAGATCGCCAAACTTCGCGCAGCCCGACTCCTCTGGGCCAAAATCGTTCGTGGTTTTAACCCGAAAAATCCCAAATCGATGGCTCTGCGCACTCACTGTCAGACTTCAGGCTGGAGTCTTACCGAACAGGATCCCTATAACAACGTTGCACGCACCTGCATCGAAGCCATGGCTGCCGCTCTTGGCCATACCCAGAGCCTTCACACTAATGCCCTTGACGAAGCTATTGCACTGCCGACAGACTTTTCAGCCCGCATTGCCCGCAACACTCAGATTTATCTGCAGGAAGAAACCGGCATCACCCGGGTGGTTGACCCCTGGGGAGGTTCCTGGTACGTGGAATCACTGACACATGAACTGGCACACCGCGCATGGAAACTCATTACCGAAATTGAAGAAATGGGCGGAATGGCAAAGGCCATTGAAGCCGGCATCCCCAAAATGCGCATCGAAGAAGCTGCAGCCCGCCGCCAGGCACGTATCGACTCGGGCCTGGATATTATTGTTGGCCTTAATAAATACCAGGCCCCTTCACGGGAACCCATTTCCATACTTGAAGTAGATAATTCGGCAGTACTTGAAGCCCAGCTCCGTCGACTGAAAAAGCTGAAGGCTGAGAGAAACCAGGCTGAAGTTGAACAGGCACTGAATCAGATTACCCGCTGTATGGAAACCGGCGAAGGAAACTTGCTGGAACTCTCTGTTTTAGCTGCACAAAAAATGGCCACACTGGGGGAAATCTCCATGGCAATAGAAAAAGTTACCGGAAGATACAAAGCCATGACCAAATCTGTTTCAGGGATTTATTCTTCAGAAGCTAAAGAAGATCCCAGGTTTATCAAAGCACGAGAACTGACCTCCCTTTTTGCCGAAAAAGAAGGACGCCAGCCCCGTATCCTGATTGCCAAAATGGGTCAGGACGGACACGATCGGGGGGCGAGAGTCGTCGCTTCCGGCTATGCCGATATAGGATTTGATGTGGATATAGGCCCTCTTTTCCAGACACCCGCCGAAACAGCCCGACAGGCAGTTGAAAACGATGTCCATGTAGTGGGTGTTTCCAGCCTTGCCGGTGCCCACAAAACCCTGATACCGCAACTTATTGAAGAACTCAGAAAAGCCGGCCGCGAAGATATCCTGGTTGTTGCCGGTGGCGTCATCCCGGTTCAGGATTACCAGTACCTTTTCGAAAGAGGTGTAGCGGCCATCTTCGGCCCTGGTACACCCGTTTCAGAAGCCGCTATCAAAATTCTCGAAATCCTTTTGAGCCATTTTGAATAGCCCATTCTGCTAATCTCGCTGTGATTCCGAGGAATGTCCCAAAACTTCTTTTTTCGATGTCCCTGAATAGTATTTTATATATTTACCGGTAGGTGCAGTGCAATAACAGGCTTATTAAAATGCTGCACCTTCAAATATGAACTCAAAAAATTTCCACTTTCCCTTGCGGGATCACACTATGAGAACAAAAACCTCATTTAATGGGAAATGGGAAATTTATAATCTCAATTCAAATTAGAGAAATTCCAGCTCATGCCAGAAATAAAATATTTGTGATTTGAAATTTGTGATTTGTGATTTCTGATTTTTTTACTCTGGAACACAACTCAATTATGTCACAAACCAACAATCACAACCCAAACCTCACATCCCCTTTCTCTTTTAAATCAAAAATCTCAAATTACAAATCACAATTCACAAATCGGGAACCACACTAAACATAACCAGAAACCCGATAACCTGATGACCACGAAAACAATAACAACCAGGATAACCAGATAACTTTGGCCTTAATCCCCTGACGAGGAAATAAAATTGATTCTAATGTCTATCATGCTATTGTCCTTCATCCCCTCCGGGGAAGGAAAGAGTTTTTTTCCATTCGGTGTAGGTTATTCAATAATTTTAGGATAAGGAGCAGATAGTATTTAATTTTTAACACCGATAATCACAGATGGCCAATGATTTAATTCTTCATTCGTCTAAAGAGACCGGAGCGAAACGGTTTCGAATTCCAATGTCAATGGCCACATCCACGGTTAACAGCCCCCTATTTTCAATTCCCGAAATAGAGAAACCTGAGGTTTCTAAGCCCAATATCCATGATTTAATCCCTGGTAAGACAAAACCCACATGTCCGCGACACAAGTACTAAAGAAACCGGTGGTTGCCATATCCAAAGTCCATGGTTACATCAATAGTATAACGGAACCCAAACTTCCTCAACACCGGAAACAAAGAAACCGGAGGTTTCTAATTCCAATGTCCATGGTTGCATCCATGGTAAGTCAAACCCGCACATCCGCAACGCCGGAGGCGTTGAAGAAAACTCTGCAAATTGTATCCGGCAGCAAGAAAATCCTGGAATAATGATTTTTCCTGAATTTCAGAACATATGCGTTCCCTTTAAATATTCAGGTACCAGACATATCGATGCTTTAAAATATTCTTTTACAGCTTATATCTGAACCCTGTAATTCCGACATGTCCGGTGGAAGAATAGACGTCGACTGCTGTTACCCAGGATTCTGCTAATATATTTGAATAATGAATAAATTTTTCAATAGATACAAAACCAAAGCAAATATTTCTAATCATCTCAAATATTGAACCGGTAAATAAAAAATTATTCATTACTTTTAATCCCGGATTATGCGTATGCAGCATTTTTTTTAACCACTTCGTCTATTTATAAACAACCTATCATGGAAAACAATACTATTCAAAAAACCAATGCAGGGCAGGGACTGGGTATTGCCGGTCTGGTGCTGGGTATTATCTCTCTTCCCCTCGCGTTTGTACCATGCATCAACGTTTTTGCAGCCCTGGTCGCCATCGTTGGACTGATCCTGAGTGCTATCGGATTTTCGCAGGCCCGCAGACTCAATGGCGCCATAGGCCTGAATCTGGCAGGCCTTATTCTTTCTTCTCTCGCCGTACTCGTGATCCTCCTCTGGATTCTTGTGTTTGCCCGCATGTTCAGCCGAGAAGGAGACTTCCGAAGGGAATTCGACAGAGCTTTTCGCCACAATATACGTAAGGAAACGTTTGAAAATATTGATAAAATCTCCAGAGATCTTGACAAAGACCTCGAACGTGAACTTCAGGAACTTGAAGCTGATACTACTTTGCCCCATACCAGTCTTTCTGCCGAAGAGTTTGATAACCTGTTAAAAGACTATGAAAGCCTTATCAACGAATACATCAGACTGGCTGAAAAATCCAAACGGAATGATATCTCGGCGGTATCGGCTTTTGCACGAATTACGGCCAAAGCGGCTACGGTAAGCGCACGCCTGGCGCTTGCCGCTCCGGAAATGTCAGAAGAACAGGCACAAAAATTTGATGAACTTCAAAAACGCTATGAAGAGGCTCTTAAAAAGGCTTCGGAAAAATAGATGTGAACCTCACTACTCTTTCTTCGTACTGTAAAATCAACATTATCCTGCTCATTTTTCTGACAGGAGTATTGGGGTATTCTGCTATTTTTCCACCGGCTCCGGGTACCCATCCCATTCCCTGTATTCACGAACAGTTGACCGGACAGCCTTGCCCGACATGCGGGCTTTCACGGAGCTTTTCGTCCATGATCAGGCTCGACTCTGTTAAGGCAGAACAGTGGAATCACTTTGGACCCCGTCTTTTCCTTTTTTTCTTCGTGCAGTGGATTTTTCGTATTGTCTCTCTGATTCTTACCCTTCGGTTCAGTCTTCGTGAAAAACAAATTATAATTACCGATATTGTCCTGTCTGCGGGGATCTTCTTTTATGCTTATGTACCCCTTATCCGAACCCTGTTCCGCTTCTAAACTGACTGTGATCCCAAACAATAAATTCTAATGCGTTGCAATTATTAAACGGGTACACCCCTGAAACCTTTCTCCGTTTTCACTACTCTTCCTTCGCTCACATAAGCATCATGCTGAAAAAGCAAACGGTACCCCTTTTCAGACGCCTCTGAAAGAAAAGCTTCCTTTTCCTGAAGCGTCAGTAATGGTCTGGTATCATATCCACAGACCCAGCTGAGCGGAATATGGGCCATGAATGGCAGTAAATCTGAAACAAAAACGATAGTCTCCTTCTCTGCCGAAATAAACGGCACCAGCAAACCGGCTGTATGTCCGTTAAACATCCTCAGTGTAAATCCGGGGACAAATTCCCCTTCACTCTCAATAAACTCAAGACGACCTGCTTCATACAATGGCATGAAGTTTTCCGGCCGGTAAGAAGGCCTTTCCCGTGCGTTAGGGTGGATGGCCCACTCCCATTGCTGGCGGCTCACATAATATCTGGCATTTGGGAACGCCGGCACCAGATTACCCGTGGAATCATAAACAACAGCACCACCGCAATGATCAAAATGCAGATGCGTAAGAACAACATCGGTAATGTCTTCCGGCATCAGACCCTGCTTCATCAGCGAACCCTGAAGGGTTTCATTCCCGTTCAGATAATAATAGCTGAAAAACTTTTCATCCTGCTTGTTTCCTATACCGGTATCAACTAGAATCTTCCGGTTTTCTGTTTCTACCAGCAGGGAACGCATCGCCATGTTGCACAGATTCTTGTCATTGACTTCATATTGCACACTCCATAACGATTTGGGAACAACACCGAAAATGGCTCCTCCGTCGAGCATAAAATTGCCTGTCTCCAGTAAGGAAATTTTCATAATATACTTATCTGTGATTTGTGGAATAGTTTTCCCCTGTTATTTTCATCCAGCAAAGGTGCTAAGAACCTTCTGCCGTAAAATAACATTTTAATTTCCGTAAGGTTCAGATGCAACAACAGAAAAGATACTACTTTTGAGCCAAAACCAGGAACCGATGAACCAGTTACCCCGCGTCCATTTTATTGCAATAGGCGGAAGTATTATGCACAGCCTGGCTATTAACCTGCACCTGAGAGGATATGTCGTTACAGGTTCCGACGACGAGATATTCGAACCTTCGCGCAGCAACCTTCGGCAGTATGGCATCCTGCCGCATGAACCGGGCTGGTTCCCTGAGAGAATAAACCGGGATCTCGACGCTGTTATTCTTGGCATGCACGCAAGGAAAGACAACCCTGAACTTCTGGAAGCACTCCGAATTGGAATCCCTGTTTTTTCCTTCCCGGAATATTTCTACCAGCAAACCCGGAAGGCAAAGCGTATTGTCATTGCCGGAAGCCACGGAAAAACAACTATCACAGCTATGGTGATGCATGCATTGCGAATGGAAGGAACATCGTTCAGTTACCTGATCGGGTCGCGCGTACCCGGATTTGAGCACCAGGTATGGATAGAACCAGAAGCTGAACTGGCAGTGATGGAAGGAGACGAATACCTGAGTTCACCACTTGATAACAGACCGAAATTTCTTCATTATCACCCCCATATTGCTCTGATCAGCGGAATTGCCTGGGACCACATGAACGTGTTTCCCCGGTTCGAGGACTATGTTAATGCCTTTGCAGCACTAATAAAAAATATTGACACTGCCGGAACCTTAGTTTATTACTATGACGACGAAAACCTGCGGAATCTTTCTTCCTCATTACGACCTGACTTGAAAAAAATCCCTTATAATACCCTTCCTTACCAGTTGGTAAATGGTAAAACCATCATCCAGTATGAGACCCGGACATTTGAAACAGAACTCTTCGGCAAGCACATGATACAGAATATGTCGGGAGCTATGATGGTAGCAAAAGAAGCAGGTATCAACCCCGTCAATTTCCTCTCGTCAATGCAAACCTTCAGGGGAGCAGCAAAAAGACTTCAGAAAATTTATGACAACAACGGATTTTCGGTTTTTCTCGATTTTGCCCACGCTCCTTCCAAAGTAAAAGCATCTGTTGCAGCAGTAAAAGAGTATGATCCCTGCCGAAAAGTGATTGCCTGCCTGGAGTTACACACCTACAGCAGTTTGAATAAGGCTTTTCTCAGCTTATATAGAGGAACAATGGATGCAGCCGACTTTCCCGTTGTCTTTTACAGCCCGAAGGCCCTTCAACATAAAAAAATGCCGGAACTCTCGAAGGATGAAGTTTACAATGCTTTTGAATGCCGGCAAATGCAGATATTTACCGAAGCAACCCATCTTGAAGAATACCTGCTTTCCATAACAGATAAGGGATTCAATTTGCTACTCATGTCATCGGGCAATTGGGGAGGGATAGAGATTGACAAGCTTATTAATAAGATTACCAATAAGTTAGATATCTAATAAGAATTTTTTTTATAAGGTATTTGCAGAAAAAGAAAAAAATGTACCTTTGCAAGCCCAAAGTTCTTTGCTAAGTACGGCCCGTTCGTCTAGGGGTTAGGACGTCAGGTTTTCATCCTGGTAACAGGGGTTCGATTCCCCTACGGGCTGCCACCTCTTAAGCAAACCCTGCTGTAAAGGCAGGGTTTTTTGTTTTTTTCACTCAATAAATAAAACTTGCAGTGGCATAAGAGCCAATTAAAAGTTTTTCCAATGCAAGGATTGGTTTCCATATTCTATCAAAGCAAGAAAATAACACAGGTGCAATGGGCAAAGCCAATATTTCAGTTTAAAAAAAATATTTGATTTACAGGATTATAAAAGGATGACTTGATGTCCATCTATGCTTCAGGATAATTTTGCTTAGGCAGATTAGAAAAGTTTTGTACATTTACACCGCAAAAAACTGCTGCACAACATAAATCAGATTAACAAAAAGACGCCGTAATAAATTTAAAATCAATTGGTAGCCAGGAAAAGAAACCCACTCATCCGACAAAAATACCTGACTTCAGCAATCAGAACATGGCGAAGAATCACATAAGCAGTTCACCGGAACGTTACAAAAGGGATCATTACCCTGAAATCAATTTCTTCCGGCACAATGCATGAAACCAGCAAAGTAAAAAATTACCAGCATGGATATAAACGGAAAAATCTTCCAGGAGTTTCTGGCACGCAATGAACGATATGCCCAGCAATTTACGCGTGAGGCAGCCAAGATGCAGCATGCCAAAGGGAAACTTACAGCCCATGAACGGATCAGTCTTCTCTTTGATCCGGGAACATTTGAAGAAATTGATGCTTTCTCCTTATCAGCCGACGCAGGTTTTGGTAAGTCAATCAAGGCCTTTGGCGACGGTGTGGTAATTGGACATGGGAAAATTAACGGTAGGTTGGCTTTCTGTTATGCCCAGGACTTTACCATTATGGGAGGTTCACTGGGCTCGGTACATGCCCGAAAAATCCAGAAAGTGCAGGATATGGCTCTTAAAACGGGCACCCCGCTCATAGGACTTATCGATTCCGGAGGAGCCCGTATTCAGGAAGGAATTGCCAGCCTCGCTGGTTATGCCGGCATTTTCTACCGCAACGTGCAATCTTCTGGAGTAATCCCTCAGATCTCAGTAATTATGGGACCTGCCGCAGGCGGAGCAGTCTATTCCCCTGCCATCACCGACTTTGTCTTTATGACCAACAAAACTAGTTACATGTTTGTTACTGGTCCGAATGTGGTAAAAGAGGTTCTCAACGAAGATGTTACATTTGAAGACCTGGGCGGAGCAATGATCCATGCACGCAAAAGCGGAGTGGCTCATTTCGTTTATGATGACGAAGAAAACACGATTCTTGGCGTTAAACGGCTCCTTTCGTATATCCCTTCTAATAACATGGAAGATCCGCCTTTTGCCGACACGGAAGACCTTGGATTCCGCAGAGAAGAAAAACTACGCGCCCTGATACCCGACGATCCGAATAAAGCCTATGATGTAAAAGATATTATTAAACTGATTGTCGATAAGGGACGTTTTTTTGAGGTTGCTGAATACTTTGCGGAAAATGTGGTCGTAGGTTTTGCACGCCTGGCAGGACATACCATTGGTATTGTAGCCAACCAGCCCAAAGTTCTTGCCGGAGTACTTGACATAGATTCCTCCGATAAAGCTGCACGTTTTGTCAGATTCTGCGACGCATTCAATATTCCCCTGCTGGCGCTGGAAGACGTTCCCGGTTTTCTGCCCGGGCTGAACCAGGAACATGGAGGTCTGATTCGGCACGGTGCCAAACTGCTGTATGCATTCGCCGATGCTACTGTGCCTCGGGTAACGGTCATCCTTCGTAAATCATACGGAGGAGCCTATTGCGTGATGAACAGCAAAAACCTCGGAGGCGATTTCAACTATGCCTGGCCTTCAGCCGAAATAGCTGTTATGGGTCCGGAAGGTGCAGTGGCCATTCTCTACAAAAAAGAACTGGCCGAAGCAAAAGACCCCAAAAAGCTAAAAAAAGAACTGGCTGCCCGCTACCGGGAAGAAATAGCCAATCCTTATATAGCTGATGAAAAAGGCTTTATTGACGAAGTGATTGACCCCGCCGATACACGAAATAAACTTATTACCGCCTTCGAAGCACTTCGAAAAAAACATGTCACACCCCCTGAACGAAAACATGGAAATATTCCCCTGTAATTCGTTTTCAATTTAAGATAATTATGAAGAAAGAAACAAGAAAAATACAGAGCCTCCTTGTTGCCAACCGTGGTGAAATTGCCATACGTATAATGAATACGGCCAGGAAAATGGACATCAGAACCTATGCCATCAAAACTTCCAAGGAACCCAATGCCCTTTACCTCTCTTATGCCGATGAAATAATAGATTTTACAGAGAACCTGGAAGAAATTTCCGAATTTCTGGATATTGAAAGGATTATTGAGGCCGCAAAACAGCATAAAATCGATGCAATTCACCCGGGTTACGGATACCTTGCCGAAAACCCCTACTTTGCCCAACGGTGTGACGATGAACAAATTATTTTCATAGGCCCGGCCCCCGATGCAATCTACAAAATGGGTAACAAAACCATTGCAAAACAACTTGCACGTAAATACAAAGTTCCACTTCTCGAGGGAAGTACTGGTAATGTATCCAGCGTGGCCGAAGCCATCAAAATTGCACGGGAAATCGGATATCCTGTCATCCTGAAGGCTGCTGCCGGAGGGGGAGGAAGAGGCATGCGCATCGTGGAAAAAGCCTCCCAGATGGAAAAAATGTTTCGCCTTGCCTCCAACGAAGCGCAAAAGGCATTTAACGACCCGTCTGTTTTTATCGAAAAATACGTCAGAAATCCCCGCCATATCGAATTCCAGATTCTTGCCGACAAATACGGAAATACCATTCATCTGGGCGAACGTGAATGTTCCATCCAGCGCAAACACCAGAAACTGATCGAAGAATCTCCCTCCATTGCACTTACCCCTAAACTCCGTGAAAAAATGGGCGAAGCAGCGGTTGCCATTGCCAAATCGGTTCGGTATTACAGCGCCGGTACGGTTGAATTCCTCCTCGATGCCAACCAGAACTTCTTTTTTATGGAAATGAACACCCGTATACAGGTGGAACACCCTGTTACGGAAATGGTTACCGGCCTTGACCTGATTGAACAACAAATCCGCATTGCACAGGGCGAAAAACTCGAACTGATGCAGTCGGATGTAAAACTGAAGGGTTGGGCTATCGAATGCCGTATCAATGCCGAAGATGTTCAGGCCGGGTTCGCTCCCAACCTCGGAATTATTGAGAAAATTTCCTTCCCTGTGGGCAAAAACATCCGCATCGATACCGGTATCCAGGAAGGCTCTCCCATCACACCCTACTTCGACTCCATGGTGGCTAAACTTATTGTCTACGGCGAAAACCGGAACAAAGCAATTGCCAATATGATCAGCGCTTTGGAGAAATTTCGCATACGGGGCATTAAAACCACCATCCCGTTTCACAAGGCTGTAATGCACAACAAAGCTTTTCAGAAAGGCGACCTCAGCACTTCTTTCATTGAAAAAGAACTTACCCAGCTATTTTACCAGGAACCGGATGAAGAAATGCTGGCCGCCTGTATCGCCGCTCTCGACTATGCCGCCGAAGTCCAGGAACAGGAAGGCTCCAATATTGATAATACCCTGGGGAAAAATCTCGATCCCTGGGTTTTGAACAAACGTCTTAAATCAATGTAATTACCTCATTAATTTCTTAAACACCTGAATATGGCTTTTAGTTTCAGTTCACGAAAAGAAGAACCTCTGTATATTGCCCAGTCGGCTACAGGAAATAATTATGTCATTAAATTTGATGCAAAGGGAGAATTGCGGGTGAACCGGAAAATAACCGACCTTACTCTTTCGGAAGAAAACGGATTTACTTACATCCATTACAAAAAAGCCAAATACCCTGTCGAAATACTTGAAAAACATCATAACCGGTATGTTATCCTGATCAACGGTGTGAGTTATACAATTTCCGTTGAAACCCCTTTCTCCTATAAAAGGAAAAAAAGACTTGACCAGCAGAAAACTGAATCAAAAACGGAACAGATTCTGGCCCCTATGCCGGGAAAAATTCTGGAGGTCCTGGTAGAGGAAAATACTATCGTTAAAGAAGGTGACAGCATCGCTATCCTGGAAGCAATGAAAATGCAGAATGAGATCATTTCCCACGTTTCAGGAAAAATCAAAAGTATCCGGGTGAAGGCTGAAGAAACTGTTAACAAAGACGATGTGATCGTTGAAGTAGAAAAATAAAATCACTTTATTTTGTTATTCAGAATTTTCATTAATTTTGTCGCCTCATTTTATGAACAGAAAAATTTTATAGCACATGGCAAACCATAAATCTGCTGAAAAGAGAATTCGCCAGACAAAGGCAAGAAGAACGGAAAACAGATATTACAGTCGCACGGCACGCAACGCTGTAAAGAAACTGCGCAACACAACCAGTAAGGAAGAAGCCAGCCAGCTGCTTCCCAAAGTAGCATCTATGCTCGATAAACTGGCCAAGAAAAATGTAATCCATCCCAACAAGGCCGCCAACCTGAAAAGCTCTCTTACCAAACATGTAAATGCTCTGAGCTGACAGGAAGAAAAGATATTTTTACCTCCTCATAAACGTTGATGCTATCTGGCATCAACGTTTTTTTCTTTACCGGACCTTGAGAAGAGTCTTCAGATAATCTACAGAACTCCTTCCTACCATCACTTCAAATTCACCCGGTTGAATCTCCCTCTTCATTTCCAGATTGAAAGCTTCCAGCTTGTCAGGTGTGAGCCGGAAGGTCACTGTCTTTGTTTCGCCGGGCTGAAGAGCAATGCGGGTAAAATCTTTCAGTTCCATGACCGGACGGGTAGGTAAGCTGATGACATCCCGGATGTATAACTGGACGATTTCTTCACCCGCCACCTTGCCACTGTTGGTAACATCAACCGAAACAAGTGCCGTTTCGCCTGCTCTGATTTCGACCGGCACCAGTCTCAGATTTTTATATTCATAGGTTGTGTAGCTGAGGCCATAACCAAACGGAAATAATGGAGATGATTCAGCCAGTACATAATTTCTGAACCGGGAAGGTTTATGGTTGTAAAAACATGGCAGCTGCCCCACTGACCTGGGAATAGTAACTGAAAGTTTTCCTGAGGGATTGACCTTTCCGAACAATACATCGGTTACTGCCCTGCCGGTTTCTTCTCCCAGGTACCAACCTTCAATGATGGCCGGAGCTTTTTCGGCAATTTCGTTAATTGATATGGGCCTGCCATTAAGAAGAACAACAGCAACTGGTTTCCCTGTGGACAAAATAGCCCGTGCCAGTTCATTCTGCATCCCGGCAAGATTGAGATCATCGCGGTCACCCCGATGGAAATCGGCCCAAGCTTCGCGGCAGATCATTTCATTTTCACCCAGTACCAAAACCACCGCATCACTTTTCCCTGCTATCTGAACAGCTTCGTCAATCAGCTTACGATCGTTTTCAGGATTATTCATCACGGGATTTTCATTGACAAGCCAGTGAACTTCCTTATTTAAGGTCAGCTTGCATCCTTCAGCATAGAGTACAGTAAACTTCCCGTCAGCAAATTCCCTGATTCCATCCAGCACACTGATTCCCCTGTTCGGGGGAGGGGTGTATCCTCCGAGCCTGATGGCAGCAGCATTGGGTCCAATTACAGCCAGGGTTCTAATCTTTTGTTCGTCAAACGGGAGGGTATTATTTTCATTTTTTAGCAAAACCATCGCTTTTTGCGCAGCCTCACGTGCCAGAGCCTTATGTGCCCTGCAATTGGTCACTTGCTTCAGCGTATCAGCATCCAGATAAGGATGATCAAATAATCCACTGATAAATTTAACCCGTAAAACTGCTGAAACAGCCCTGTCAATATCCTTTTCCGATACAAGACCCTTTCGCACCTGATCAGCCAGATGCATAAAACACCCATTGCTGGACAGGTCATAATCAAGCCCGGCACGGATAGAAAGGATCCCTGATTCGGCCGAATCAGCCGCAGCTCTGTGGTCCTGATATGTAACATTCATTCCGCCTCCGTCACTCATTACAAATCCTTTAAAACCCCATTCTTTCCTTAGAATATCGGTCAGCAACCTGTGATTTACGTGATTGGGTACCCCATCCCATTCATTGTACGAGACCATGACCGATTGGGCATTGGATTTTTTAATAGCCATTTCGAACGGATAAAGGTGATTTTCCCTGAATTCCCTTTCGGAATAGTTCACCGGAGCTATATTTCGCCCTCCCTCAGGCTGTCCGTGACCGGCAAAATGTTTCAATGTTACAGCAACATGATGATGGTCAATGGTTTTGCCCCTACCCTGAAATCCAAACACTGCTGCCATCCCCAGACGCGAAACCAGATAAGGATCCTCGCTGTAGCATTCTTCCGTACGACCCCACCGGGGATCTCTTGCCAGATCAAGCACCGGAGAAAGCACCTGACGGGTACCTCTGGCACTTGCCTCAAGGGCTGCAGCAGTAAATACCTTTTCCACCAGGGCGGTATCCCATGTGCATCCAAGTGCGATCGCCTGAGGAAAACTTGTTGCTCCCGGCGCCATATAACCATGTAAGGCCTCACCAAAAAAGAACAAAGGAATCCCCAAACGGGTTCTTTCGATCATAAACTTCTGCAGGCTATTGTAACACTTTACCCAATGTTCCATCGACAAATCCCGCCGGAATCCCCTTGCATAATAAGCCCCTGCTCCATGGTAAAGAACCACCGAGTCGGCACCGGCAACAAAGTTGCCCTCACTGTCAAAAACAACTGTATCTTTTCCGCGAAAAGCCTGCAACTGGGCAACCTTCTCCTCCAGGGTCATCCTTTTCACCAGATCTTTAACTCTTTCATCCACAGAAACAGCCGGATTCCTGTATTTGGGTGTTTTCTCTGAAGAACAGGCGGTGAGAAATGCTATAAAAAGAAAAAATGCAATTTTTTTCATGAAACTGAAATTAGTTGGTAAATGCCTGCATAAGATATAAAAAAATTACTGCATGCCTTCAACTGTTTTCCGATGGCTTTCTTTCTCAAGAAAAGCCGCTGCCATCTTCAGCTCTCCCCAGCTTACCTGATCGCCCAGTTCTTCCTTTACCGGCTTGAGCTGAAAGCCGTCCTGCCGCCGGAAACATGCTGTGATCAGCTGCATCTTTTCTTCGGGCACCAGCCCTTCTATCCCTATCTTTCCCTCTCTGATATTTAGTGCCAGGTGCTCTTCTATAGTCTGAACAGTCAGTCCTCTTTCTGAGGCTATTTCTGCAACAGACTTACCTCTGCGCCAGAGATCAGCCGTAATGTGGTGACTGGCTATGCGATCCTTTTTCTTTTTTGGTTCAGGAGTCCATCCTGCGATGTTTTTCTCATCGCAATATTTCCTCACTATTTCCAGGATATCCTCCCCATATGCTTCGGCCTTTTGTTTTCCAATTCCTTTAATCTCCTGCAGCGCTTTCTTTGTGAGGGGCAACTGCCTGGCAATTTTCCGAATCACCCCCAGTGGAAGCACCCGAAAAAACGGCATACCCGAATTCAACGCCTGTTTGTTTCTCCATTGTTTGATCTTTTCGTAGAGTTCGGGATGCTCGGTTGCTGAACCGGTTGTTTTCTCGCGTATTATATCCCCGATTCCGTCTTCCTTCTCTGTTCTTAGCGCTGCCATAGCCTTTGCACGCAGGTACCTGCTGATATCAAAACCCTCCGTGCAGGCTTTCAGACATTCCATTTTCTGCCTCAGGAGCATCATGATCCTTCCCCTGACTTCCTGCAATTTCTTTCTTACTTCCTTATTATCCGTATCGATAAGTAAAATTTCACCAGCTCCAGAAAATAGTTCATCCAGCTTGGCGGCAAAAAACACCGAAGCCCTGGCGGTACGTTCCTTGATATTCGTCTCATCCCCTGCATCAAGCAACTGGTCAATCTGCTGTCCAAACCGGCCGGCCACCGAAAGCACTTCCTTCAGGAATCTGTCCTGAAAAAGACTGATTTCCTCCCCATCGGGTTTGATAACCGTGTTCCTGTTATCGGTTATCAACAGTTTCAAATCCGTGAGGGCATTCGCCATCCCGGAAAAATCGAACAATTCATCAAGCAGTTGCCGCATGTACTCTTGTTTGGCTTCCCGGAGAATGACATCATCGGGCATGCGGCAGACCATTTCCTCATGAAAAGCGACCAGTTCAGGAACACTTCTGAATGAACGTTCCGGCAGTTCGCTGCTGAAGATAATCCCCTCGAGCGAGCGGCAGCGCGAAAGGGCCACATATACCTGTCCATGGGTAAAAGCCGCCCGTGCATCAATGATCACCTTGTCGAAGGTAAGCCCCTGGCTCTTATGGATGGTTAACGCCCAGGCCAGCTTTAGAGGATATTGGGTAAAGGTGCCAAGTACACGCTCCTGGATTTCCTTGGTCTTCTCATCGATGGAATAGGAAATATTTTCCCACACAGCCGGTTTCACTTCAATGGCATCCAGATCTCCTTCGCACAGAACAAATACCGATTGATCGTCTATTTCTTCCACAACGCCAATTTTCCCGTTGAAATATAGTTTTTCAGGCGATGGATCGTTTTTCAGAAACATCACCTGGGCGCCCTTTTTTAATGAAAGCCTGGCATCGGTCGGATACATCTGCTCGGGAAAGTCGCCTTCCACCCGGGCCTTAAACACATACTCCTTTCCCGGAAGTTTCTGTAGCTTCGAAAGGTTGATTTCCTGAGCCGGAGCATTGTGGGTGGTGAGAATCACATAGCCCTCATTCCTGTCATCGGTGTATCCGGGCCGGTAGCGCTGGTTCAGCAATTCAACAGATTCATGGGAAAGTTTCTGATCACGAACTTCATTGAGTATTCTGATAAACCTTGCATCTGACTGCCTATATACATGCTGTAGTTCCACCGTAACGTAATTCGTCCGGGCCAGAGCATGACTGCCGAAAAAATACGGAGTGGAATACTCTTTTCGCAGAATCTCCCATTCATTCTGTTTCACCACCGGGGGAAGCTGCTGCAGGTCGCCGATCATTACCATCTGAACGCCTCCAAAGGGTAGTTTCGGATTGCGGAAACGCCGTAATACCTCGTCCACACCATCAAGTACATCAGCACGAACCATGCTGATTTCATCAATAACAAGCAGGTCAAGGGTGCGGATTATATCACGCTTTTGCCGGCTGAACTTTCTCCCCGGAAATTCATTTTCTGTTTTACTTTGCTGCTTTGTCATACGGCCGGGTAAAACCGGCCCGAACGGGAGTTGAAAAAAAGAATGCATGGTAACCCCGCCGGCATTTATAGCAGCCACCCCGGTCGGAGCAACCACGATCATTCGTTTGGGTGATTCCTTCCGCAGTGTGTGCAGAAAGGTGGTCTTCCCTGTACCTGCCCTTCCGGTAAGAAACAGATTCCGATTGGTGTACTTTACAAAATCGTACGCAAGCTGAAGTTCGGAATTTTCCATATTGGCTTTCCCCTATTCCATCCCGGCCAGATATAACACCAGCGATGCCGTTCCATCCATGGTCGGCTCGTTGGTGGAATAATCGGAATAATCATCATGATAAACCACAAACGATGGTTGTACATCAGCATATTCATCCGGGGCGGATAAAAATACACCCTTCAGACTATTGAAGATACTGCTGTACACTGGTCCATCCACAAGGCCTCCATCTACACGATATTTCCCGATATGTGTCAGAGCACTGTGAATATCTTCAGTCCAGTCGCCCCCATCGGGTAGTCCGGTAATCATACTTGTACCCCAGGGATTGCATCCGAAAAGCCAGTCGCGGGCAGCAGCTTCGTATACTCTGTACACAGAATCTCCTGAAAGACGTTCATATAACTGGCATTGAGTAATAAAAGCTGATACCAGATTATTGGAACACCATATAAATGGAATCCCGATCCGAAACGAATCCTGCCTTGCTCTGGATACAACCCGTTCGATACCCTCTTTCAAAAGGAACCGGAAGGTGTCGGCCATCGTCATAGAATCCATACCAGCCAGCAGAAAATGCCCGAGGTTAACAAAAGGATAGTACTGGTAGTGCCTGGCTGTATCTCTTCCCATCCAGCCGGGAATGCCTTCTTTCTGTCCGAAATCAACAGCCTGTCCGGCATACTTTTTTTCGCCCGAAACCTGATACAGTGTTGATGCGGCCAGTTCCATATCATCGGTCCAGTTCTCTTCCTCATAAAAATAAGGAGCACGGCAGGGTGCGGTCTGGCAAACACCAGGATATTTCAGCCCGATAGCGAATGCTTCTTTTGCTTTCTTAAGAATCTTCACCGAAAACTCCGGATAATAGTTTTTTAAAACCACGGATCCTAAGGCAAAGGATGAAGCAAATTTTCCGGCTATGGAAGCTCTGCCTGTACTCCGGTTGGTGTATCTTCCTATTCCCTGCGGTTTTCCACTGCAGAAATATACCGGACGCTCATATCCTTTGCTGTAAAACGTGTCGTTCCCCGGAATACGGAACCCCATGTGGTCCCGGTCATCGGCAATTTGATGAAACAGAATTCCCGGTTCCGGATTCATACGATCAAGCCAGTCAAGGCCCCATTTTACCTGGTCAAGTACGTCAGGGATTCCATTGGAACCGCTGTCGCCCCTGGCATCAAAAGCATCAGCAAAGGCTTCGGGATGCATGGTATAAGCAAAAGCAAGCTGATAAACTGCAGTTGCACTGGTAGTAACATACTGAAGGTAATCAGAAGCATCATGCCACCCGCCCCGTACATCAATGTGCTGGGAATCTCTGCCCGGCAGATAAATAATGTATCCGTCATACTGATGGCAGGAATCCCGGATAAGCGGATTATAACCGCACTGCTGCTGCCGCAGGTAACGCAGAAGAAAATCGGCTGTACCTTTATAAACATCTCCGGCTATGCGGAATACGGGAGAGCGGGCCCGGCCGGCTTCAATATAATATGAACCCGGCTGCTGCACTACCGAAAAATCGAGCCGGTAAACACTCCCAAAAGGAGGATACGGGTTGGTTCTTTCTACCTGCGAAAACCGGACTACGACGTTATTGGTTGATGCATTTACCAGCCTGAATGAGCGGATGCTGACCGGTTCTTTTGAAAGAAAAACGGCAACCTTGACATCCTCCGGCTTGTAACCAAGCTGGTTAACGCGGATATATTGCCCCCGTCGGGCACATCCAGTCTGTAACAGGACCACTACAATCAGAAGGATGAAATTGTATATCCGATACATGGTAATGTTCATTTTCAGGCTAATTTATGGATTATTCCTGAACAAAGTCTTGTTTTTTTGCGTCCGATGGGGTTAAGAGCAAGAGCAGAGGGTGCGTGTCTTGATTTTACCATGAGTAGCCACAAAAGCTTTATAAATGTTGTCATTGTTCTCCTTGTTGTCATAGTTGTCATTGTTGGCAACAGCCTGACAACCCGACAACCCATAAATTATTTGTTGTCATTGTTCTCATTGTTGTCATAGTTGTCATTGTTGGCAACAGCATGACAACCACGACAATTTTGACAACGCTACAACAACCTGACAACCCGACAACCCATAAATTATTTGTTGTCATTGTTCTCATTGTTGTCATTGTAAACAAAAACCCGACAACAACGACAACTCTGATAACCTGACAACCTGACAAC
>CAZJQN010000033.1:0-29178 GCA_964548125.1 uncultured Bacteroidales bacterium
AAGAGTGCTGCCTTGCCCTGCAACTGGTTGGCAAAAAAAGGCCGGTGATCTTAATTCCCTGCGGGGAAACAAAATTGATTTGGTTGTTTCTCGTGCTATTGTCCTTAATCTCCTGACGGAGAATGGGAAATGGGAAATGGGAAATCGGCAATTGGAAATCAAAAGATCTAAAACCCGACAACTAGATAACTATGACAACCTGACAACTTTGTTTTTCATCCCCTATGGGGAAGCAAAGAGCCTTTTTTCCCAATCTGTGTTTGTTATTAAATTGGGTTGAGGTCAGTAGCAGAGGGGTATTTCATTTATCACAGATGGCCAAAGATTTTGAATGGGGTTGTTACAAAAACAAGTACTAAGTATTTATACGTATCGTCTTTTTACCACCTCATTTTACGATTTTACCTTGATTGACAGGAAGTATTACCATCCGTACATTTGTTTGGAAATTATTTAGGATTTTTTTGCCAAACAGGCTTCAATAGCAGTATCAAAAAATCTGATTATTTAGAGACATTCCATATTGATCATGGAAAATCTGTATGACAGACTGCAAAAGGATGTACGTTTTGTCGAAGGACTTAAAGCCTGCATCAATTGCGGTACCTGCACAGCTATTTGTCCCGCTGCAGCTTTTTACAATTACGATCCCCGCAAAATAGCAATGATGGTTCAGCGCAGAGATGAGCAGGAACTGGAAGAGCTTCTGAAAAGCGATACCATATGGTATTGCGGCGAGTGCATGTCATGCAAAACCCGCTGCCCACGGGGTAATACTCCCGGACTCATCATTGCTGCCCTTCGCGGGTTATCCCAGGATATGGGATATTTCATTGAATCAGAAAAAGGCCGTCAGCAACTGGCTATTAAAAGAACCGTTGGCGACTGGTCGGTAAACTACGGCTATTGCCTTTATCTTGAAGGAGTTGGAACTGATCTCCATCCCGAACAAGGGCCGGTCTGGGACTGGATACAAAAAAACTGGAACGACGTTTATAAAAGAATAGGGGCTAACTATCAGGGAGACGGTCCGGGAGCCCTTCGGAAAATTCCCAAAGATACCCTGGATGAAATCAAGCGCATTTTCGATGTTTCCGGTGCTACGGAACGCTTCGAAAAAGTAGAAAAACTCTCGGCAAAAAAGGCAGCTGAATTGAAAATGGACATAGGAGAAGGCCGTACCAGCGAATATTTTCTATATGTATACAATACCAATAATAATCAACACTACCGATCATGAAAATTGAAGGGAAAAGGGCTCTTTGGAAAGAATATCAGAAGGCTATAGCTGACGATCATTACTTCTACGTGCGTTCCTGCGTACGGCAAACCTTTTTCCCCGGAGCGGAAAAAGCGTTTATTGAAATCATGAAAAACCGGCTGGGAAAAGACCTTTATGAGGAGCCGATTCATACTACCTGCACGGGTATCGCCTATCATGCTGATATTGTCCCTCTGGAAACAACTATGACTGTTGTAGCACGACAGTTTGCCCTCATGACAGAAACCGGTTATGAGAATCTGGCCGTATCATGCGTCACATCGTTTGGAGTATATTCTGAAGTGCTCGAAACCTGGCATCACTTTCCGGAAACCGAAGAAAAAACAAGGGAAATGCTATGGAAAGCTACCCGCAGAGAATTTAAAAAGCCGGCTAATGTAGCCCATGCCAGTGATATTATCTACAAATTCCGTGATCAGATTGCTGCTCAGGCCGTTTATCCGCTGATTAACCGAAAAACAGGCAAACCTCTTCGTGTGGTCGAACATATTGGCTGCCACTATGCCAAAATGTTTCCGCATAAAGGTGTCGGAGGGGCTGAATACCCCTATGTTCTGGTGGGCATGATTGAATCCTGGGGCGGTGAAGTAGTAGATTACCCTGAACGCCGTCATTGCTGCGGATTCGGATTCAGACAATACCTTGTTCAGGCAAACAGAGGGTACACTTTCTCCAATACCAAAAAGAAATTCGATTCCATGGCCCCTTACAAGCCTGATATGATCATTACCAACTGCCCCGGTTGTCCTTTGTTTCTTGACCGTGGACAGTATGCCATTGCCGAACTGGAAGGAATCACATACGGAGAAAACGGTTATGGAATACCCGTCTTTACCTTTGAAGAGATAGCCGGGCTAGTTTTAGGCTATAATCCGTGGGATCTTGGACTGCAGTTTCATCAGGTTGCTGTGGAGCCATTACTCGATAAAATGGGCATTCCTTACGATCCGGCTATGAAATATGCAGGTCCGGACGGAAAGTTTATCGGAAGCCCCGAATTGCCGGAAGTTCTTAAATGCTGATCATTGCTTATGAGTACTAAAAAACACATAGTTGTAATTGGAGGAGGAGTAGCCGGGATGGAATCGGCCATTCATCTGTGCGACATGGGATACGAAGTAACGCTGGTGGAAAAGCAAGACCAGCTGGGCGGTCATGTACTTAAATGGGATTTTCTTTTCCCTGACCATCGTCCGGCTTACGAAATAACCAACGAATTATGCCCGACCGTTGAAGAAAAAGCAAACATAAAATTACAGACAGAAGTAAAAAATATTTTCAGACAAAACGGGCACTTCGAGTTAACCTTGTCCGATGGAGAAATTCTTACCGCCGATGCCGTTCTGGTTGCAACAGGTTTTGACCTTTTCGATGCACATAAAAAAGAGGAATATGGTTACGGTATTTATGATAATGTGATTACGGCAGCAGAACTGGAAGAACGTTTTCAAAATAAAATTCCCATCCGCACAGCTGCCGGGAAAAAACCTGCCCGTGTTGGTTTTGTACATTGTGTTGGTTCCCGGGATGAAAAAGTCGGAAACGAATACTGTTCCAAAGTTTGCTGTGTAACAGCTGTAAAACAGGCTATGCGTGTCAAAGAAAGCCTTCCCAATTGTGAAGTATTTTGTTTTTATATGGATCTGCGCATGTTTGGCCGGTATTTTGAAGACCTGTACCGTGAGGCTCAGGAAAAATGGGGAGTTCAGTTCATTCGCGGACGTCTTTCGGAAGCGTCAGAAGATATTGATCATCGGATTATTGTCAAACTGGAAGATACTCTGGCCGGTCGTCCTCTGCGTATGGCCGTTGATTTGCTTGTACTACTTACCGGTTTTGTTCCATCCGAAGGAACAAAACGAATGGCAGCCATGCTGAACCTGCCGCTGGGAAATGACCGCTTTATTCGGCCATCCGATGAGCATCTGCGACGGAATCTCACTCCAGTGCCAGGTGTATTTGTTACTGGTGCTTCAGCAGGTCCTCGCAGCATCTCCGAATCAATAAGCGATGCCCGGGCTGCAGCAGTAGAAATTGCTGCATGGTTTAATCATCAATCCCAACAGAAAGTAAAATGAACTGGCAATTCGCATTACATCCCGATCACACCATCAATCTGGATCACAATAACAGATCCATAGCACAACTGCTGGAGGAAAAAGAACCGACTTCCCGGATATGCATGGCTTGTGGATCCTGCGCAGGAACCTGTACGGCAGGACAGTTCGAGCCGGTAAGCTTCCGACATATCTTGCTTATGGTTCGTCGTGGAGAAACAGAATCGGTTCGATCGGAACTAAGCAAATGCATGTATTGCGGAAAATGTACTCTTGTATGTCCCAGGGGTGTTAATACCCGACATATCCTTGCTCTTCTTCGTACCATGCTAATCAACTGATTATGGGTTTTGATCTATTTGTTATACCGTTTACTGCAGGACTTGCTTTTCTTCTGGTCTGGTTCCTTTACAAAACCGCAGTATGGCTTTATAACCTCAGCCGCGTTGACCGCATTTTGTTAAGGAGAGGCATCTTTTCGGGGAAAACCATCCGTTCGGTTAAGGAAGTTTTTCTGGAAAGCCTGCTCCACAGAAAGATCTTCCGCACCAATCCCCTGCTCGGGTATATGCATATGAGCCTTGCTTTCGGATGGTTTCTGCTGATTCTTGCCGGCAATATCGAAGCGATGCTTTTCAGGCCGGCAACCGTTCATCCTCCATATTATCCGATTTTCTTTCGCTTCTTCGAACCCGAGGCAGCAGAATTTCCGGGGGCAAAAGCCTTCGAGTTCATCATGGATTTTTTGTTGTTGTTCATCCTCAGCGGAGTAGCACTTGCCCTGTTTAAGAGAATCCGTTCCCGCACCCTTGGCATGAAAAAAACAACCCGTTTACTTTGGTATGACCGTCTGGCTCTATATTCCCTCTGGTGTATTTTCCCCTTTCGTCTGCTTGCCGAAAGCATTACTTCCGGAATTTATCAAACGGGTGGTGTTATTACAGGATCTATTGGGAACTTCCTGGCGGGAATAACTCCTCTACAATCGTTCGAATATCCTGCCTGGTGGGCTTATTCGCTAGCCCTTGGATTATTTTTCGTTGCTCTTCCCTTCAGCCGGTATATGCACATTCCAACCGAGGTCGTTTTGATTTTCCTGAGGAATTACGGAATTCGAACCCGCAACAACTATTCTTCCTATTCCGAAATCGAGGTTTACTCCTGCTCACGTTGCGGAATTTGCATCGATCCTTGTCCTATGTCGGCAGCAGCTGGTATACAAAATATCCAGAGTGTTTATATGATAAGGAACATCCGCTACCATACACCCGATGAAGAAGTACTTGATAACTGCCTCATGTGTGGACGTTGCAATATTGCCTGCCCTGTGGGAATTATCACAACTGACCTTCGTGCCATTGCCCGAACCAAAGAACATTTTTCCGAAAATCCGCAACGAAATATCCCCGTAAAAATCACCCCGCAACACGAAGTGATTTACTTTGCTGGTTGCATGGGACAACTCACGCCCGCAGTCACACAATCCATGGAAACTATTATGAAACAAGCCGGGGAGGATTATTTGTTCCTTGATAAGGAGGAAAGCATTTGCTGCGGAAGACCTCTTGCGCTAGCGGGACGCATTGCCGAGGCAAAGCAACTTATGGAGATAAATAGAAACAAAATACTTTCCTCCGGAGCGCGAATCCTGGTTACATCATGTCCTATTTGCTTTAAAGTATTCAAAGAAGAATACCACCTACCTATTACCATTCTGCACCATACACAATACTTGCACCGGTTATTGATGCAAGGCCGAATCCGTTTACAGAATCGCAACATCACACTCGCTTATCACGATCCCTGCGAACTGGGCCGCGGAAGTGGAATATACGAAGAACCCCGTCAGATACTGAAACATGCAGGCCATCTTGTTCCAACAGCTTCGGAAAAAGAAAAAAGCATCTGTTGTGGGGGAAGCTTAGGGAATACTGTCATCGGACAGAAAAAACGCCGTGAAATTGCCGAATACAGTTTAGATAACCTTAGAGTTAACAATCCCGATACCATTGTAACATCCTGTCCCCTTTGCAAGAAAACCTTCGCTCAAACTTCCGACCGACCTGTACTTGACATTGCAGAGGTTGTAAAATCAGCCATGTTCAGGGACAGGGATAACTCCAGACTACCGGAACACTTCCTGATGCCAGCTGAAGAACTAACGATCTGATGATAAGGGCATTTTTAGAAAACCCGGATTACGCATCAGGAATTTAAGCGAATTAATGCGTAGTGGGTTGGATTAAAATATTGGCATCCAGTCCCCTATAGAGCTAAGTAAAACCGGCCTAAGGGCACAATATGCCCTGCATAATATGTATATTGTGGGGTAAATATTCTATCTTGCAGAAAAAAACTGAACATGCGCAGGAAGGACAAAATGATCACCGACAATTCCGTAATTGATTATATCCTCAATTCTTCCCATGTCTGCCGGCTCGGTTTTATCGACGGGGAATATGCCTACATCGTTCCAGTGAATTACGCACACTCCAATGGCTACCTTTACATCCACTCAGCCACAGCAGGCAAAAAGATAGAACTTATAGAAAAAAATCCGAAAGTAAGCTTTGAAATCGAAGATGCTTTTAATGTCATTCCTGCGGAAAAACCCTGCGGATGGACAACAAAATACCGGTCAATAATGGGAACAGGTACCATACGGATCGAAAAAGATCTTCAACTGAAGAAAAAAGGTCTTGACCTGATTATGGCAAAGTATGGTGCAACCCAACCATATGTTTATGACGAAAAAAACCTTGACCGGATGGTAATCCTGGTAGTGAAAATAGAAACCCTTTCCGGAAAGCAGTCCGGTTCATTTGCTGACTAACCGGGAAAACCTAAAAGACACCCTTATTTCAGTTCAGCTTGCAAGGGAAAAGCCATCTTTCCTGCTTCTTCCTTCAGATAATCAAGAAATCCTTCCCGGGAGGCAAAGCGTTTATCTGAAACTTCCCAGCATGCATAGAAACGAAAGTTCACAGGACGGTTATTTTCTGCCAATAGCCTGGCATAATACGTCGATACCACATCATGGTTCGCTTCAGGCGCTTTGCCCCATCCTATGTACACATCGCGCGGGACAATGAGACCAAGTCCTAAATATTCCCCGTTAAAGGCCTGTTTGTCATAAGTTGCCAGAATAACATACTTCGGATTGTCCTGCAAGATATAAAGAGTGTCACTGTGCAGTTTTACAATTCCGGCTGCCAGGGTATCTTTGCCAGAATCCTTAAGGTATACAGTGCTTTCATAACTGTAGGTTCCGCTCCAGATTGTGATGGTATGGTACAAATCATACTTCGCTTCACCCACCTTCCAATCTTCGTACGACAATACAAAGCGCGAGCGCAACGGGCCTTCTGTTATCAATCGGTAATTGCCCTTCGAAGGAATCCCTCCGCGAACCAGGGTATCAGCATGCAGAAGAGCAATTGCCCCTGCACCAAGGGAATTACCTACTTTCAGTATATCCATCCCCCAGGATCCCATAGAATGGTAATCGTCGCCCCTTCCGATAAAATCAAGAACCATACTGTCGACCACCTTGCCGAAGATGTCCATACCGTTGCGTTCATCCAGGTAGTTTCTGAAAGCAACTCTGTCGTTTTCCCAACCGGGACCCTCGAGCTGGTACACGGTAGAAGTAACCTTGGTATCAGTACCTTTTATGCGTTCTGCCGTGTTCATCTCCTCATATGTTTTATACATTTCTATAATTTTCGCCATTCTTATATTGGTTCTCGGGCGGAACAAGGGAAGTTCCCTGACAGGTATCAACTTGTATTCCGCAGTACCGGAAGCCGGAACACTACCGGTGAAAATGCATTCATCCCATGCACCGTCACCATCAATATCGTCACATTGTGAAGGGACTGTATCTTTATCCTGAAGAACAAGAATCTGTTCTCCTTTTAGCGAAGTATGAAACCAGCGTTCAAGCGTCTTACGCGGAATGATGACAGGCTCATCCGTCCGGCTAACAGGGAGAGTATTTACTACTTCAACGGTTCGCTCTTTAGGTTTGCAGGCTCCAAGAAGAACAATTAAGAGAATGACCAGATATTTCATAGAATTCGGTTTTAAGGTTGTTGAACCCATTATTTGGAAATTTTCTTTTTTATTCCGTCAAAACAAATGCTCAAAAAGCCTCCTTCTGTTTCTACAACAGCTAATATGATTCAGAATAGGCTTTTCCGATAGTAGCCAGAATTCCTCCGTCCACATAAATGATCTGCCCGGTAATGAAATCAGAGGCCGGTGAAGCAAGGAAAATAGCCACACCTGCCAGATCGTCAGGCACACCCCATCTTCCTGCCGGAGTACGGTGAATGATAAACTCATTGAAG
Organism: uncultured Bacteroidales bacterium; assembly: GCA_964548125.1. Lineage (GTDB taxonomy): Bacteria > Bacteroidota > Bacteroidia > Bacteroidales > JAAYUG01 > JAAYUG01. The sequence continues at coordinate 7,692 of CAZJQN010000033.1, forward strand.
GGATGTCCGTTTACTCTTATAGGAGCAGTTTGTTCAGTAGCAAAATAACCGGGACCAATTCCGTTCACCTGGATATTGTACTTTGCCCATTCGGTTGCAAGGTTTTTAGTCAGCATTTTCAGTCCACCCTTGGCCGCGGCATAGGCACTAACCGTACTGCGGCCCATTTCACTCATCATAGAACACATGTTGATTATTTTCCCGCCTGAATTTCTATCAACCATTCGTTTGGCAACATGTTTTGATACAACAAATGGGCCTGTGAGGTCGACTTTCAGCACCTGTTCGTAATCCTTTACGGCCATTTCCAGTGCCGGAATTCTCTTAATTATTCCGGCATTATTTACCAGAATATCAACCGGACCATGATCTTTTTCGATGGAATCAAGCATTTGTATAACTGATTGTTCCTGGGTCACGTCGGCAATATAGGAAAGCACCTCCACCCCATCCGCAGCATACTGCTGAACAGCGTAATCAAGCTTTTCACGGCTCAGATCATTAATTACGAGCCTGGCACCGGCACCAGCTAATGCCTTTCCTATTGCCATGCCTAATCCATGGGTTCCGCCCGTAACGAGGGCTGTTTTTCCTTTAAGTGAAAACAATTCTATGTAATTCATCATCTTGCATTTTTAAGGTTTTTCTAACGTAACTGATCGGGAGGCACTGTGTCCATATCTCCATAGTCAAGGTTTTCGCCGGCCATCCCCCAGATGAATGAATAATTGCCGGTTCCTGCGGCTGAATGAATTGACCATTGCGGTGAAAGTACAGCTTCTTCATTAGTCATCCAGAGGTGACGGGTTTCCGATGGTTCGCCCATAAAATGGCAAACTGCCTGGCCTCTGGGTACTTCAAAATAAAAATAGGTTTCCATGCGCCGGGCATGTGTATGCGGAGGCATGGTATTCCATACACTTCCCGGCTTAAGTTCCGTTAATCCCATCTGCAACTGGCAGGTCTTAACTATGCTATTTACTATCAGCTTGTTTAACCGGCGATAATTCGAAGTCTCCGGTGCACCCAGATCGGCAGTTTCAGCATCTGCCCTGGTTATTAGCTTGTCGGGATACGAAGTATGCGCTGGCGCAGAATTAAAATAAAATCTAGCTGGTCGTGAAGAATCCCGGCTTTCAAATACCACATTCCTCTCCCCTGCTCCCAGATACAAAGCATGTTTGAATCCCAGCACATATTCTTTGCCGTCAGCTTTGACAACTCCTTCTTCCCCGACATTGATAATCCCAATTTCTCTCCGGCTCAGAAAAAAAGGCGCTTTTAATGCATCAACCGGTTCAAGTACCAAAGGGGAGAATACCGGAAGAGCACCACCAACGATGAAGCGATCATACATCGAATAGACCATTTTGATTTTATCCTGTACAAAAAGGCCTGCAACAAGAAATTCCTTCCGAAGGCGCTCGGTATCATATCCTTTAAAATCAGCCGGATGAACGGCATAGCGGATTTCGTATTCAATATTCATAACCTTATGATTTTTATTGATGATGTCTTATTCGCTTTCTGTCTTTCTCGTTAATTATATGGTTTGATGACTCTCTGATGTGCAGTTCAGAAGGAATAATTACTTTCCGAATATCCTGTCCGGAATATTTTCCTTGTACCCTTTCCAGAAGAAGAGAAGCAGCCTTTTTCCCCATTTCGAATCCGTGCTGTTCTATTGAAGTCATTCCGGGCGTAATAAGGGACGTAAAAGGTTCATTGGCAAAACCAGTTATGCATAACTGGTCAGGGATATTAATACCGTGCTCCTTGCACCATAGCAAAGCACCCAGAGCAGAGTAATCACCCGAAGAAACAACAGCATCCGGCTTCATTTTCAGGCTCCAGAGGAATTTCATCGCCCTGTATCCCGCTTCCCTCGTAAGTACATTGTCCAGTATCCATTCTGTATTAACTTTCATTCGGTATCGCTTCATAGCAGCCAGAAAACCGTTCGATCGCTCCCTGTAGATGTTGATATGTTTCGGGCCGGCGAAATGAGCCAGATTACGACAACCGGAGCTTATAAGATGTTCGGTGACATGGAACGCTGCCTCAAAATCATCAATCATTACCGAGTCGGCATTTACCCGCTCAGGCACACGGTCAAAAAACACCAGAGGCACTTCCTGCTCAATCAGCCTTTGAATATGCTGACAATCACGTGTCTGCAAAGACACTGAAATGAGAAGGCCTTCTACGACCCCCTTACCCATTTTTTCGGTAAGGTGTACTTCGCGATCAACCTGCTCATACGACTGGCCTATCAGGATATGATAACCCTGCTTTCCCGCCTCTTCCTCAATGCCCCTGATTACACGAGCAAAGAAATGACGGTCAACCTGAGGAACAATAACACCCAGAATGTTGCGCTGGCCCTTTCGTAAATTAACAGCCATCTCATCGGGACGATAATTCATTTCTCTGGCTGTCTGCTGAACTTTTCGGCGCATTTCCTCACTGATTCGCGGATGATCCTGCAAAGCACGCGACACAGTTGAAGCAGTTGTGTTCAGCTTCCGGGCTATATCGTGTATGGTAACCCTTTTTTTCATTAATAAACTCTTGCCAAAGTTAGTTTTTTTTCTAATTTTGTGCAATCGATTGTTCAATACGTAAATTATGGCCGATTTTCCTCGTACTCAGGTATACCAAAAAATACTGGAGGCTGGCATTATCCCGATCTTTTACAATTCTGATGCGGAAACCTGCAAAGCCGTTATGAAAACCTGTTATGATGCAGGTTTGCACATATTTGAATTTACCAATCGGGGAAACCATGCCCACGAACTATTTTCTGATCTCCATCGCTATGTGGTACAGGAATTGCCGGGAATGATTCTTGGTACTGGTTCAGTTATTGACGCCCCGACAGCGGTTTTGTACATGCAATTGGGTTCCAACTTCATTGTGTCTCCCTTGCTTGATGAAGATACAGCCAGGGTGTGTAACCGGAGAAAAGTGGCATGGATTCCCGGCACAGGATCGGTGACAGAAATTACTAAAGCCGAAGAACTGGGCGCAGAAATAATTAAAATATTCCCCGGCGGAGCTGTCGGCGGTCCAAAATTTATTTCTGCCGTAAGAGGGCCCATGCCATGGGTAAGCCTTATGCCAACCAGCGGTGTCGAACCAACCGAAGAGAGCATAAAAGCATGGTTTCAGAGCGGGGCTGTTTGTATCGGCGTCGGCACACAGCTTTTTACAAAGGAAATTATTGAAAAAAAAGACTGGCTTCAACTGAAAGAAAATATTGTCCGTACTATTGAAATTGTCAAGAAATACAAAAAATAAAGCTTCCATGAATTCCAATGTCTCATTTCAGGAACGGATAGGAAACTATCGCTGGACGATTTGTGCACTCATTTTTTTTGCCACAACGGTAAACTATCTTGACCGTCAGGTAATAGGTATCTTAAAACCTCTTCTCAAAACCGACCTCGGAATCGGAGAAGCAGAATATGGATATATCGTCACGGCCTTTCAGATGGCTTACGCAATAGGAATGATAGTAGCCGGACGGATAATTGATAAAATCGGTACAAAAATCGGATATGCCCTTTCGCTGATATTATGGAGTATTGCTGCCATGGCACATGCCCTGGCAAAGGGTCCTGTCGGATTTGGCATAGCACGCGCCTTTCTGGGAATCAGCGAAGCCGGAAACTTCCCTGCCGCTATAAAAACGGTGGCCGAATGGTTTCCCAAAAAAGAACGTGCACTGGCCACGGGGATTTTTAATAGCGGCACCAATATTGGAGCTATTCTGGCCCCCATTGTGGTACCCTGGCTGGCAGCGAAATGGGGATGGCAAATGGCGTTTATTGCAACTGGTGCGGTTGGATTTATCTGGCTGATTTTCTGGTTTATTTTTTATGAAGTTCCCGAAAAACAAAAACGTCTGTCTTCAACTGAACTTGCCTATATCAAATCTGACCAGGAGTCAGAAGAAAAAACCAGTATCCCATGGCTCACATTGCTTCAATACCGACAAACATGGGCTTTTGTTATCGGCAAATTTCTAACCGATCCCATCTGGTGGTTCTACCTGTTCTGGATTCCCGGATGGTTGCATGATGTGAGGGGACTGGACATAAAATCGTTCGGGCTTCCCCTTGTTGTTATATACACAGCAACCACCATTGGAAGCATATTCGGGGGATGGCTCTCTTCGTTTATGATTTCCAGAGGGATACCGGTTTATAAGAGCCGACGCCGGGCAATGCTGTTATTTGCACTTCTCGTTATACCTATTGTTTTCACACAAACAAAGGGCATCACTTTATGGAGCGCTATTGCTCTCATTTCCCTCGCTGCAGCCTGTCATCAGGCATGGTCGGCCAACATTTTTACTACCGTTTCTGATATGTTTCCCAAAAATGCAGTAGCCTCTGTGACGGGAATCGGAGGCATGGCCGGTGCAGTTGGAGGAATGCTGGTCGCTATATTAGCCGGAAACATCCTGGAATTCTGGGAAAAACAGGGAAGCATTCAAACCGGATATCTTACCCTGTTTATTATTGCGGGAACAGCTTATCTTATCGCCTGGATTCTATTTAATCTTATTGCAAGGAAAATGGAACCCGTTGTCATAAATAACAATGAGTCCTAACGGAATCGATATGCCGCTTTTTCCATATCAATCTGTGATTTGAACGGAACAGGCGGCTGGAGATAACGTCCAAGAAAAACGTAAATCCTGTACCTAATTTCTCTTGCTTCTTTCGTATCCATGCGATCGAACGAATGACCGCCAGGGATATTCTGGAAAATTTCGTATTCAAATTTCTTGTTGTGCGCTTTTAAGGCATTAATCAGGTTTTCAACTTCCAGTACATTCACGTCTTCATCATTGGTATTTGTATGGATCAGTAAAGGAGTTCTCAGCTTTTCAGCGTTCCACACCGGCGACCTGCGTCGGTATTCCTGCACATCTTCACCTGCCGTCTTGCCTATATGGTAATCGGCTGAATAAAGCGCCCTGTATTCATCATCCTTGTAACCCATTCTTGCAATTAGATCGCTTACAGGAACCCCGGCAAAGGCAACAGTATAATGTTCAGGATACCGAAAAATGTTCATCAGCGCAATAAGCCCACCATGGCTCCAGCCAACAATTCCCACCCGGTTTTTATCGACAATGGAATAATTGTCGATCATATACTGCCGGCTTGCATCTACATCTTCAACTTCCAATCCTCCGTAATCAATTTTACGCCAGAAATCTGCACCGTATCCTGCACTTCCCCTGTATTCGGCAGCAACCACAATGTACTGCTGAGCCATCAACTCACGTATTATATGGGTGTAGTAGGTAGTAAAATCAGCATGTACCCCTCCATGCGGAAGCACGATCAATGGATACTTTTTTGCCGGATCAACCGACCGGGGAATAAAAACGTAACACCAGAACTTCACAGGATTTCCTGCTCCCTCTGCTGTCGGATTTTTTTCATGCGCCAGAGGAGGGCCGGTAATATATACCTTATCAATGTAAGCAACATCACCAACTCGCTCGTACCAGAGAATATCGTCCATTGTTTTCTGTAATGCATCCAGGCGGTGCCCAAGCATCTCGAACTGCTGTTCCAGGATACTTTTTTCAGATGTTTCCTTTATTTGTCCATATGCTGTTTGGAACAACAAAATCCAGATTATGAAACAGAATACATTTTGCCTTGTTTTCATATTCGTCACTTTTAAAGAATTATAAAGACAAATTTATCCACAATTTTTGAAGGAATTGTACCTTTGCAGCCAATTATGCCAGGGAACAGACGAATCAGATTTATTCCAGAACAGATATATCCTGTTTATCTCAGGAAGTCTTTTTCTACCTGGTTCAGGCAAACTTTCAGAGCATTACAATCACGCAACTATAAATTGTTTTTCGGAGGGCAGAGCATATCCCTTATTGGTACCTGGATGCAGCAGATTGCCTTAAGCTGGCTTGTATACCGGCTTACTGATTCAGTTTTTCTTCTCGGACTGGTTGGATTCAGTTCACAGATTCCGGCTTTACTGGTTACTCCTTTTGCCGGTATTCTGATTGATCGGTACAATTCCCGGAATATTCTGATTACCACTCAGGTTTTGTCAATGATTCAGGCGCTACTGCTCTGGCTCCTCATTTTCACCAACCAGATTGACATCTGGCACATTATGGTGCTAAGTTTTTTCCTTGGGACTGTTAACGCAGTTGACGCTCCTACCCGCCAGTCATTTGTTGTAGAAATGATTGAAAAAAGGGAAGATCTGGTAAACGCCATTGCTCTGAATTCAGCCATGTTTAATTCAGCGAGGTTAATCGGTCCTGCTCTAGGAGGTGTGATAATTGCACTTATAGGCGAAGGCAATTGTTTTTTGCTGAACGGAATCAGCTATCTGGCTGTCATAGCTGCACTTATAGCGATGCATCTCCCTGGTCTTCCTAAAAAATCTGGCCGGTCACATCCTATTACCGAGCTAATGGAAGGATTCAGATACACATTTGGCCAGCTCCCATTCCGTACCATTTTATTAATTATTTCCTTGATCAATTTCGTAGGAGTATCATATTCCGTAATGCTTCCGGCCCTTGCTCGCGATATCTTGCATGGCGGCGCACATACACTAGGGCTTCTCATGGGTATGACAGGAGCAGGAGCCTTGTCAGGCGCCCTGTTTCTTGCTTCGCAAAAAAACACCCTGAACCTTTTGAAATATATGCCAGTGTCGATGGGCTTATTTCTTATCAATCTGGTTGTTCTTGCTTTCTCACACAACCTTTGGTTGGATGCAGGTGCATTATTTTTCGGTGGAATGGGAATGATGCTCACCATGGGAAGTGGAAACACCCTCATTCAGTCTATGTCAGAAGACCGAATGCGGGGCAGGGTAATGAGCTTTTATGCCATGTCATTTCTGGGTATTGGCCCATTCGGAAGTCTCCTGGCTGGAACCCTGTCGCAAAAAGCCGGGATTCCTTTCACTCTCCTCGCCGGGGCTGTTCTTTCTCTCGTCGGGCTGATGCTATTTCTCCTCTACTTGCCCAAAGTTCATTTTCAGGTCATCAGAAAACTCCGCAAAAAGCCTGCTATTGTTTAGTATGTCGTATTATTGGATGGGGTTTTATATTAATTTTCGCGCAAAACGTTTTCAGTTCTTCGGTAAAGTTCGAAGCACATTCTGCTGTTGTGATAAGGACATTTCCAGAAACCGGCCTTATCATATGTACTGATAGGTTCTCCCTGAGGATTCAGCCTGTAATACCATTCTCCTCCATGTATATCAAGAAAATAGGAAGATATAAACCGAGCAAGACCGGTTGCCGCCTTTAGAAACTGATTATTGCCTGTAACTTCCCAGGCATTCAGAAAACCAACTACCCCTTCAGCCTGAGCCCACCATTCCATCTCCCCTTTGTTGGAAGGTTCTTTCCTTTCGGTTTCATGGCACAAGCCACCAATCGAATTGATTCCGGGAAGAACAGCATTTGCCATCCTTACTGCATTTTCCTTCGACAGATTCATAAGTGATTCGTCCTGCAATACCTCCGACGCTTCCTGAATCAGCCAGCTGCCTTCAATATCATGTCCATAGGAAATGGTATCCGATTTACTGTTCCAGAATTCATCAAAGAAAAGCCTGAAATGATTATCGGTTGGATCAATAATCCGGTCAAAAAAAATCCCGATCAGATTTCTTAATCGATCTCCAAGACGGTTTTCTTTATGTATATTGTAAAGGTTAGTATATCCTTCCAGGACGTGCAGATGGGTATTCATTGTCTTTTTTTCGTTCATATCAAGGCTACTTAGCCGAAGATCTTCAAGAGTTCCCCATTCCCTGCTGAAAGCCTCAATATATCCATTATTCTTCTGATCAAAGGCATATTTTTCTATCAGAGTAAACAAATCCAGTGACCTTTCCAGGGCTTCCCGACAACCTGTCACCAGAAAATATTCTGACATAGCGTAGATTACAAAAGCCTGGGCATAGATCTGTTTCTTTGTTTGTACAGGCTTTCCGGTAGCATCAATTGCCCAATAATACCCACCATACTTTTCGTCGAAGAATTGTGTACAGATAGAATCATAAGCCCTTTGAGCAAGCTCCAGGCATCTCTCATCATGCCACAAACGATATCCGGCAGAGAAGGTCCAAAGTATTCTTGCATTGAGAACCAATCCTTTTTCAGCCTTGCGATCAATCGCGTTATTAAAATCAATTCTTCCGAAAAAGCCGCCGTTCTTTCTGTCGGGCATCATCGAATACCAGAAAGGAAGAATATCGTCAGAAAACTCCTGCAAGGCAAATTTTCTTAAATATCTCATCTCGGAACGCTGAATATCAGATAACGTATCCATTCTATTTCTGGTTGTATAAACAAAGATATAAGTTCTGACCAAAAGAAGAAGAACCAATTAATATTAATACCAGTTAATGCCGGCCATTATGGTATAATCCAATAAATTAAGATTCAATTTCCGTTTTTTTGAAAGATTTTCAGATTGTTTTTGGGTATCTTCAAAATTTACTATATCTTCGGTCACTCTCTGCACTTTTCGCAAATGGCTAAAGCAGTTGTTTCATATAAACTGAACCGTTATCATTTTTCGGTTCTTATGGTTTTGTGCTGGCTGCTTTCAGGGCCTAATATTGAGGCGCAGGTACAATCCGAGCTTCCTCGTTTTTCGAGGTTATCCACTGAAGAGGGGCTTTCGCAGAGTACTGTAACCAGCATTGCCCAGGATACAACTGGCTTTATGTGGTTCGGAACATGGGACGGTCTCAACCGGTATGACGGATATACGTTTACGGTTTTCCGTCCATCCCCGCACGACAGTACCTCCATCAGCAATAATTCCATCCGGACAATCTTTGTTGATTCCCGTGGCAGACTCTGGATCGGTACAGATCACGGACTGAATTTGTACCACCCCGACAAGGAAATATTTACCCGCCTATTTCATAATCCGAATAAGCCGGGTTCTTTAAGTTCTGACGTTATCCGATGCATTTATGAAGATGCAAAAAAAAGAATCTGGATCGGCACCAGGGGAGGAGGAATCAATTGCCTCGAAAATGATTCGTTGCGGTTTTCCTCCTATATGAACTCAAAAAAAGGAAACACAATCCCTCTTGAGAATTTTGTTTTATGCATTGAGAATGACAGAAGCCGGGATGGTAATTCTCTTCTTGTCGGAACAGAAGGAGGGCTATACCGTCTCAACATCTCTTCCGGCAAATATACGCAGGTCAGTCTGCCTTCTTTGCGTATCAACAGTGCCGTAATGGCAATTACCTACGAATCAGACAGTATTCTTTGGATCGCCACATGGGATCAGGGGCTGATACGATGGAATCAGCAAAAAAATACGTATAGCCAGTTCCTTTTTAGTCCGTCAGATCCGGGAAGCCTGCCTTCCAACCTGGTAACCAGCCTTATTTTTACGCCCAACAGGCAATTATGGGTCGGCACCAGGGGAGGTGGACTGGCAATCTGGCAACCAGGCCGAAACAAATTTCAGCGTCTTGTTAACGATCCTGGAAATATCAACAGCCTTTCTGATAACTCCATATCAAGTGCATTTGTGAGCCGTGACGGAACAGTATGGATAGGAACTCAGATCGGAGGTATCAACAAATATAACATCCGGCAGAGATACTTCAAATTGTACCGGAACGATCCTGAAAATCCGAATTCCCTCAGCAGTAATATCGTCACATCGATCTGGCAGGATACCAAAGGAAATCTCTGGATAGGAACCAGGGAATCTGGTTTGAACAAACTGAACCCTAAAACAAATTCTTTTGTAAGGTTTAAAGCTTATTCCTCTCCTTCTGAAGGCCTATCGAGCAATGCCATCACTTCTTTCTGGCAGGATCCTTCAACTCCCGAAGTACTGTGGATCGGAACAGACGGAGGCGGCCTGAATCAAATGAATCTCAAAACAGGAAGATTCAAAGTTTTCCGGCATGAATCCAATAATCCTTCCTCGTTAAGCAACAATTATGTATACAGCATAACAGGCGACAAATATGGACGGATGTGGATTGGTACCTGGGGTGTCCCGGGGCGAGGAGGTCTCGATTTGTTCTTACCATCAACCGGGAAGTTTGTCAATTTCCCGCATCGTGACAAAGATTCATCTACTATTAGCACAAATGCCGTAATGAAGGTTCTATGCGATTCCAAAAACTCACTCTGGATAGGAACCAAAGGCGGAGGACTGAACAGAATTTCTCTTTACCCGCCTCAAAGATTAAGAAAAACTCCCGGAACCTTACGCATTTACAAGCACGATGAAAACAATCCTCACAGTTTGAGCAGTAATGATGTGTACGCCATTTATGAAGATGCCGAAGGTATTATCTGGGTCGGTACAGGAGGAGGACTTAACCGTTTCGATCAGGAAAACGATGAATTTGTACGATTCACCCTTCAGAACGGGCTTCCCAGTAATGTGGTATACGGAATACTCGACGACCGCCAGGGAAATCTATGGGTCAGCACAGCTAACGGCATTGCCCGAATAGATAAAACGGGTGACATACGGGTCTATGATAAAAATGATGGACTTCAGGAGAACACTTTCTATCCCGGCGCATATTTCAAAAGTTCCTCCGGAGAATTATATTTCGGAGGAACCGGAGGACTTACTTATTTTTATCCTGATAGTATAACTGCTACACAGCAATACCCCCGGGTAATTATCACCTCTGTGCAGGTGTTCAACCGGAAAGGTCTCCGTCAATCCGAAAATTATCAATCCGGAAAATCAGGTGCCTCTCGCTACCGAGAAATTACTCTTTCTCCCTCCGACTTCATGATAACGATAGAATTCGCCGCACTGGAATATGTTTCACCAAATAAAATTACCTACCAGTATCAGCTCAAGGGCTTGAGTGATGAATGGATTCAAACTTCGGCCGCCAACAGAAGAGCAACCTTTACCAATTTAAAACCAGGAGATTATAAGCTATCTATTGCTCTAAGCGGAGCTCCTGAAACAGAGGAACATGGTGCCACAATGATTATTCATGTTCTTCCTCCTTTCTATAATACACTGGGGTTCAGACTGGTCATAGTTCTTATCATTACCGGATTGATTGCCTGGCTGTTCATTAACCGCATCAGTGCTTTGCGTCGTGAAAAGGCCCAGATAGCAAAAAAGGCCGAAGAAGACCTTTTCGAAGAAAGAAACCAGCTTAGGACACTGATAGACAACATGCCCGATCTTATTTTTATTAAAGACCGTGAAAGCCGGTTTATAGTTGCCAACAAAAAGCTGGCCAGGATTATGGGCAACCGTACCCCTGAGGAACTTGTCGGTAAAACCGATTTTATTTATTATCCATCCCGTCTGGCCAATAAGTTCTATCAGGACGAACAGCAACTTATGCTTACCGGCATACCTATCATTAACCAGATTGAACCTGGGCTAGACGAAGAGAGCAAACCTGCCTGGATATCTGTAACAAAGGTACCATTGAAGAACTCTAAAGGAGAAATTGTTGGTCTGGTAGGAATTGGCCGGGATATTACCCAGCAGAAACTGTCAGAAGAGAAACTGATTGCTCAGGCGCATCACTTGCAGGAAGTTAATGTTCTCCTTGAAGAACGACAGGAAGAAGTTCGGCAACAGGCGGAAGAACTTCAAGCCCAGGCCGATCATTTAACTCAGGTAAACAAGGAACTGGAAAAACTGAATACCACTAAAGACAAGCTCTTCTCACTTATCGCACATGATCTGAAGAACCCTTTCCATGCTATTAGCGGCTTTGCTACCATGTTGTCACGCAATTTCAGCCTGATGAAAGACAAGGAAAAGCTCGAAATTATTGATATGATGAACCTTTCGGCTGAAACCGCCTATAACCTTCTCGAAAACCTGCTTCAATGGGCCCGCGCACAGACAAACCGAATCCGCTTTGAACCGGAACGGCTTAATTTAGAAGAAGTTACCCGTGAAACATTCGAGTTTCTGGCAACCACAGCTCATAAGAAACGGATTGAACTGCAGACTGAAAATCTGGATCTTCATGTTATAGCCGACAGGAATATGCTCAGTACCATCCTGCGCAATCTCATCAGTAATGCTATAAAATTCACTCCCGAAAAAGGAAAAGTAATTGTAAGCGCATGTGAAAAGGAAGGAAAAATAGAAGTCTCTGTAACCGATAATGGAATCGGTATAACGGAACAGGTGAAAAACAAACTGTTCCAGCTCGAAGAGCTGCATACCTCCCCGGGAACTTCCGGCGAAACTGGAACGGGCCTTGGATTGATTGTTTGCAAAGAATTTGTTGAACGTCAGGGAGGTACCATCCGTGTAGAAAGTGAACCCATGAAAGGAAGCCGGTTCATTTTTACTCTTCCTAAAGCGGATATATAGCAATTATTGCTATTTTCGTGCAGGAATACATCATCAGTTATCAATGAAATTTCTATGAAATTACTGGGATACGACATTGGAAGCTCATCGGTTAAAGCAAGCATTGTTGACGCAGAAACTGGACAATGCTTGGCAGGAGTATTTTTTCCCAAAACGGAAATGGAGATTAAAGCAGTTCGCCCTGGTTGGGCCGAACAGCATCCTGACCTCTGGTGGCAAAACCTTGTACTGGCAACGAGGGAAGTTATAGGGAAGGCTGGAATCAGTGCCTCAGAAATTAAGGCAATCGGCATCTCTTATCAAATGCATGGTTTGGTGATTGTCGATGCAAAGGGAAATGTGCTTCGACCTTCAATAATATGGTGTGACAGCCGTGCCGTTTCAATTGGTGAAAAAGCGTTTAATGAAATTGGACCGTCGGTCTGCCTGGAAAACCTCCTCAATTCCCCCGGAAATTTTACTGCATCTAAACTTCGCTGGGTCCGTGAAAACGAACCAGATATTTACCGTCAGATTCACAAAATTATGCTGCCCGGGGATTATATCGCCTGGCGCCTTACAGGAAGAATGCTGACAACCCCTTCCGGTCTCTCAGAAGGAATTTTCTGGGATTTCAGGAAAAACACTATTTCAAAAGACATTCTGCAATATTATGAAATTGACGATTCGCTTATTCCTGAAATCGTACCTACTTTTTCCATACAGGGCGAACTTACACCAGAAGCTGCACAGGAGCTTGGCCTGATGCCAGGAACAGCAGTCGCTTACAGGGCAGGTGATCAACCTAACAACGCTCTCTCTTTGAATGTGCTGAATCCTGGCGAAATTGCCGCTACTGCCGGAACTTCCGGTGTTGTTTATGGCGTGAGCGAAGAAATAACATATGACCCCAAAAGCCGTATTAATACCTTTGCACATGTTAACCATGCACCGGGCCGCAACCGGCTCGGAGTACTGCTATGCATCAACGGAACCGGCATTCTGAATTCCTGGATCAGAAAACACGTGCTCGATGGACTGAACTATGAACGAATGAACGATCTGGCCGAAACCATACCTCCCGGATCTGAAGGGCTGCTGGTGCTTCCCTTTGGAAACGGCGCTGAAAGAATGCTGGAAAACAAAGACCCGGGAGCAGCTTTTGTCCATCTGAATTTCAATATTCATACAGCTTCCCACCTTATCCGTGCTGCTCATGAAGGAATCGTTTTTTCTTTCGCTTACGGAATGGAGATTATGAACCAGGTTGGAATCAGCCCATCCGTAATCCGCGCAGGAAATGCCAATATGTTTCTCAGTCCTGTATTCAGAAAATCACTTGCCACCCTAACGAATGCACGTATTGAACTGTATGACACTGACGGCTCTCAGGGTGCAGCACGAGGAGCAGGAATCGGAGCAGGAATTTACAAAGATTACCCGGAAGCTTTTAACCATCTGCATAAAATAGGTAGCGTCGAACCCGACACCAGCATGCGGTCGGCTCTTGAAGAAGCCTACATAAACTGGAAACAGGCACTTAACAACTACTTAAGATAAACAATAATTTAAACCATAAATTTATGAACTACGTAATCGGAAACAAGGAATTTTTTAAAGGAATAGGAAAAATCCATTACGAAGGAAAAGAATCAAAAAATCCTCTTTCCTTTAAATTTTATGATGAAAACAAGGTGATTGGCGGAAAAACGCTGAAAGAACATCTTCGCTTTGCCATGGCATACTGGCATACACTATGCGGAACAGGAGGAGATCCTTTTGGCCCGGGCACAAAAAATTTTCCATGGAATGCAGCATCTGATCCCATGACACGGGCCAGAGACAAAATGGATGCTGCCTTTGAGTTTATGACCAAAATAGGAATCCCTTTCTGGTGTTTTCATGATTATGACCTTGTAGAAGAGGCCTCCTCTCCTGCAGAATCAGAAAAAAGAGTTTTTTCCATGGTGGAATACGCCAAAGAAAAACAAAAGGCCTCAGGAACCAGGCTTTTATGGGGTACAGCCAACCTTTTTTCTCACCCCCGTTATATGAATGGCGCTGCCACCAATCCCGATTTTAATGTTCTGCCTTTTGCTGCTTTTCAGGTTAAAAATGCCATTAATGCAACCATTGAACTCGGAGGGGAAGGTTATGTTTTCTGGGGCGGTCGCGAAGGATATATGTCTCTGCTCAATACTAATATGAAACGGGAGCTTGACCACCTCGGACGGTTTCTTGCCATGGCCCGTGATTATGGCCGTAAAGCCGGCTTTAAGGGAACATTCCTGATCGAACCGAAGCCCATGGAACCTACAAAACACCAGTACGATTTTGATGCCGCCACCGTAATCTCATTTCTCCGGTACTACGGACTCGACAAAGACTTCAAGCTGAATATTGAAGTGAATCATGCCACCCTTGCTGGTCATACATTCCAGCACGAATTACAGGTAGCTGCCGATGCAGGCATGTTCTGCAGTATTGATGCCAACCGGGGTGATTATATGAATGGATGGGATACTGATCAATTCCCCATTGACCTTTATGAACTCACCGAAGCAATGCTTATCATTCAGGAAGCAGGGGGATTCACCACCGGCGGTATTAATTTCGACGCTAAAACAAGAAGGAATTCCACTGACCTGGAAGATATCTTTATTGCTCATATTGCAGGAATGGATGCCTTCGCCCGTGCTTTCATTATCGCCCACAATATCCTGGAACATTCAGATTACAAAAAACTCAGAGAAGAACGGTATGCCTCCTTCAACAGTGGGAAAGGCAAACTGTTTGAAGAAGGAAAACTAACCCTTGAAGAACTAAGCAACCTGGCTCTTCAGGGTTCTGAACCTGCCCAGATCAGCGGAAAACAGGAATTGTATGAGGCTATTATTAATCAGTTCATTTAATGGACCTCTTAAAATTTCGTTTTTCAAGATTCCTTGAAGGCACTTTCTGTATCAATCGGTTGGCATTTGCGCTAACCGATTGATATATAAATAATTAGTTTTTGTAATTATAGATATTTCAAATAAGCCTATGAAATGCCTACTCCCCCTGTTAACCATTCTTTTTCTTTTTGGCTGTGAAAAAGATAGCATGTTGTACCGAATGACTGCGTTTGTTAATGGAGATGCATGGCAATGTATCATGCCGGTTATCGTAATCGAAAATGGAAAAATGGTTATAACAGGCTCTTCCCTCGACGGAAGAACAATAGTAATTACGGTTAACGGAACTGCTCCTGGCAATTACCAATTGTCGGCTATTGAAGGGCTTGCACAATGCGCTGCTCTTTACAAAGCCTCTATGCAAGTTTCTGACGATGATGCTTTTGCCAGCGTCGACGGTTCAATTTTACTTTCCAACGTTGATCTGGCTAACAAGAGAGTTTCAGGGACTTTTCAGTTTTCATGCTATCGCAGTCTCACCGAGAGTGTGAACATTACACAGGGAAAGATTTCTAATGCAAAAATTACCTTTTAGTTGATAGCATTCTCTGTCTTCTGATAATACTTTTCAACGGAGTAACAATACGCTCAAGCAGACGCCTGTCGTTCGTAATTATTTCAGCAATCCCCTGCATTTCCTGGCTAAAAGGAAGATAGGTATTATAATTTGTTTTCAGGCTATCAGGAAGAGTAACTTCTACATTGTACATATTGTTTGCTGGAACCAGCGATATATCATGCACAAATCCTCGCACCATACCAAACTCCAGATAGGGAAAATTATCAAATTTTATGTTGACTTTCTGTCCCGGCTTTACCTTACCCGACTTAGCTACAGGCAGTTCAATTTTGCCAATAATTTCTATTGGTCCTGCCGGCACAACGGTTATCACCCTGTCGCCTTGACTTACTGTTTGATTAACACTCCAGTATTTGTTAAATGAAACCTGTCCGTCGATAGGGGCTTTAATAACATAGGTCTGTTCCCATATCGAAATAGCACCTTTAAGTTTAGATATTTCTTCAGCAAGATCGTTTTTAAGTCGTGACTGTTCTTTCACCTCCTGAAGCTGAAGATCAAGTATCTGTTGTTCAGCATCGGCAAGCTGAAGCCTGGCTTTGGTCAGCTGACTACCTGCTTCCTCCAATGCATAACGTTTCTGCAAGTATGCACTTTCAGCCTTCTCAAAATCACTGGGTGAAATAACCCCCTGCCTGAACATGACTGAATCACGTGAAAACTGTCTTCCGGCCAATCGCATCTCGCGCTGAAGAATCCCGATTTGTTTCTGCACCTGTTTAATATACATTTTATATTTTTCTGACTCATCACGGAGAAGCTTCACTTTCTGACTATAATACCTAAGAGAAATAAATGATTTGTAATCCTCTAATGCCTTCAGAAACTGTGCATATTCCTGCTGTACCTCTCCCAGCTGAAGTGAAACAGGAAACTGAATTTCGATTATAACTTCATTATCAATATTCCGTAAAACTGAATCGGCTAATGAAGCAAGTGTTTCCATGTCCTTCAGAGAAGCGGGGTTTTCAATCACAGCAAGGATCTCTCCCGACTTAACAAAGGTCTTGTCAGTTACTCTAATTTCGGCAATTTTTCCATTGGTCCTTGCTATCAAAGGTGCAGGTGGATTAGTTGTGGTAACAACGATTCGGGAAGAAACAATATCCGGATATCTAAAAATCCATGATCCCGTTATAAACAACAGGGTAATAATGACAACAAGCCATGTTCCGTAACGCAAAATCCGGGGAGGAACCCGCCCAAGTATTTCCTGAACCGATGGACTGTGTAGTTCAATATGATTCTCTTCCATAGATCATTAAATTTCAATCCATTCCTAGCTCAAGTTGATTTTTAATCAGATGATAGTATACTCCCTTTAGTGCTACCAATTCTTCATGAGTACCGGTTTCAACCATTATTCCTTTCTGCAGCACGACAATCTGGTCGGCATTTCTCACGGTACTGAGGCGATGGGCCACAATCACAACCGTTTTGTTCTTGAAAACCTCATTCAGGTTTTCAACAATCACTTTTTCATTTGTTGCATCCAGTGCATTAGTGGCTTCGTCAAAAAACAGATACTGCGGGTTTTTGTATAAAGCTCTGGCAATTAATATTCTCTGCCTTTGCCCCTGACTTAGACCAATTCCAGATGCCCCGATTTTGGTATTATAGGCTAAAGGAAGTTCCTCTATATCAGCCCTGATATTAGCCATTTTTACGGCATACAAAAGCCTATCTGTATCAATTTCCTCTGTTCCCAATGCTATATTCCTTGCAATCGTATCGGAAAACAGAAAGCCATCCTGCATTACAACTCCACACTGGCTTCTCCATGTACGGAGATTTATATCATGTAGAGGAGTATCGGCCACATATATTTCACCTTCTACCGGCCTGAAAAAACCAAGAAGCAGTTTTATTAAGGTTGTCTTGCCGCTTCCGCTGGCACCAACAATAGCTGTCACTTTTCCCTGCGGAATGGTAAGATGAATATCCTTAAGAGCAAAGGGGGAGTGTGGGCCTTCGTATTGATAGGAAACCCCTTTCAGGATGATGGTTTTATCTTCGGGAAGTTGTTTTAACTGCAAGCCCTGTTCTTCATCCTCGCTCTTACGAAGATGAATTTCACCAAGTCGTTCAAGACTTATTTTAGCGTCCTGTAATACATGGAAGAAATTAATGAGTTGCAGCAAAGGAGCATTCAATTGGCCCAGGATGAACTGAACAGCCAGCATCATACCCAGGGTCATATCACCATGAATAACAGCTGCTGCTGAATAAAAAGTAATCAGAATGTTTTTGATTTCGTTAATGGTAAAAGCACCGAAATGCTGCCGATGCGTGAGACCCATGCTTTTTACCTGGGTATAGAATCTTCGTGCCTGCACTTCTTCCCACTCCCACCGTCTTTGTTTTTCGCACCCGTTCAGCTTGATTTCCTGCATTCCTTCAATCATCTGTACCAGTACATTCTGGTTCTCAGCCATCTGTTCAAATAACCGCTGGTCAAGTTCCCTTCGTTTCCTCATAAACATCATGATCCATCCTACAAACAAAGCACTCCCCAGCAGAAATATCAGA
This sequence comes from uncultured Bacteroidales bacterium, assembly GCA_964548125.1. Classification (GTDB taxonomy): domain Bacteria; phylum Bacteroidota; class Bacteroidia; order Bacteroidales; family JAAYUG01; genus JAAYUG01. Next base: position 26,120 of record CAZJQN010000033.1, read on the forward strand.
AGGATGACAAGGTTGTACCAGGCAAGAACCAAGGTAAAAATGAGCACGCTGAAGAGCGAAAAGAGCACATTCAGCGACGAAGTAGTCATAAATGCCTCAATGCGCCTCTGATCAATTATACGCTGCAATAAATCCCCCGTGTTTCTCGAGTGGAAAAAGGCAATAGGCACACTCATTAATTTGATAAGGAAGTCCGATACAAGGGAAATATTGATTCGGGCACTCAGATGCAGTAATATCCAGTTGCGCAGATATTCCATCGATATCCTGCTGATAAAGAGGACCAGCTGAGCCAGCAATACTAAGTATATAAAACCAATATCCTGGTTATTGATACCAACGTCGACCAGGGCCTGGGTAAGAAAGGGAAATACAAGCTGGATAAGGCTACCAAAGAGAAGACCCAGAAGGAGTTGGCCGACAAATTTCTTATGCGGTTTAAAATAGGCCATCAGATAGGAAAAGCCCGATTTGTCTATTTTTTCGTCTTTTCGGGCATAAAAGTCAGGAGTTGGTTCCAGCAATAGGCAAAGTCCCCTGTCCTCTCCATCCTTTCTGGTGCTGATCCACCCTTTACGAAATTCTTCGGGGGAATATACAACAAGGCCCAATGAAGGATCAGCTACATACACTTTGTCCTTTTTAATTTTATATACAATTACAAAGTGCTTCTGCTTCCAGTGAGCGATGCAAGGGAGGGGCGCCTGTTCAGCAAGTTGTTCGTAACTAATCCGGACTCCGGTTGTACGCATACCTATTGCTTCGGCTGCATCGCTGATTCCCAGCATCGAAACACCTTCCCGTGTTATGTGGCAGGCATCCCGCAATGTCTGCAGGGCATACGTTTTTCCGTAGTATCGGGCAATCATTCGCAGGCAGGTAGGCCCGCAATCCATGGAATCAAGCTGTTGGTAAAACGGAAATCGCGCCATATTCTCACAAAAAAGGCACCTCTTGTTAAGGTGCCTGTAAGATACAAATTAAGCACAAATCTTAAAAAAATTATACCCTTTTTAAACTGCTTGCTTAAACTGATTGATTTTCTGCTGCCTTTTTTTATCCGCCATTGATATTATGCTGCCATTTACTATTCGTTACTTTCATCAGGATTCATCACCGGCAAGTGACGGGAAACTGCTGCTTACAACCCGTCACCTGTCAGGCGATATTTTTTTTTAACGACATAAGGAGTTGGTCGGGCTGGGCTGAAAGTTTATCGATTTTAAAAGGTAAATCGACACAGAAAGTGGATCCGCCCAATTCATTGCGGAAAACGCTAATTTTCCCTCCCATCAGTTCAACGAGTCCGCGTACAATATTCAATCCAAGCCCGGTACCGTTGAACAATTTCTCCTTTGTCGGAGCGGCTTTTGCAAACAACCCGAAAATCTGCTGCACATTTCCAGGGTCTGCTCCTGCACCGCTATCCTTAACAAAGAAACGAATGGTTTGCTCCTGTAATATATAACATCCCAGTTCTATAACACCCCGTTCAGTAAACTTCAGGGCGTTATCCAGCAGGTTCCCCAGTACCTGCTTCAACCTCTCCCTATCATTGATAATGGTAAAATCATTTGAAGGCAGGGAGACGGACCTGAGCAAAGCAATAGCCCATTTGTCCTGCCTTCGTTTTTCAAAATTAAAATACTGGTAAACTTCGTCCATAATATCTGCCACAACACATGCCGAAGCAGAAAGTTTTATATCTCCAGCTTCCAGCATGGCTGCGTCAATCATATTCTGAACCACCTGAAGAAGGTTGTTTCCGCATTGATTGATCTGCGTTACGTATTCTTCCTTCTCCTCCTGTGTCAGATCAGTAGTAGCCATGATCTCAGCCAATCCGAGAATAGCATGAAGCGGAGTTCGCATCTCATGGGAAATCATCGATAAAAAGGAACGTTTCAATTCCCCGGCCTGCTTTGAAACCGCCTCCAATTCCCCCATCAGATGCGCCAGCGTCTGCTCCAGCTCCTCATATGTTGGCTTGCGAATCATGATATCATTTCTAAATTGAAATCCTCAGATATCTTGTTTGAATAACAGGTATTACTTAATCTTATTAAGAATTTCCTCAGCCTGTTTCCGGTAATAACCGTCACGGGCAACAATCTTGGTGAATTGTTTTACGGCTTTATCCCTGTTGTCGGCTACCAGATAACATAGCCCTGCGTACCATTCTGCCTGCTCAATGTACAGGTTATTTTTCACATCCATAATTCGCTGAAAGGCCAAAGCCGCTGCATGATAATTCTGCAGTTCCATATAAGATATACCAGAATAAAGGCTTGCTGCGTGATTTAACTTATTCTTCTGCAATACCTGCTCGAAAAGAGGAATCGCTTCAGCAAATGACCCTTTTTCATACAATACAAGAGCATCCCGCAATAGTTTGTCTTGTGCGGCCGTTGCACTACGAACATTCATTGTCACCTTATAAGGCTTGTAGTACATATCATATAACTGCCGGTTGCTTACATTTCGTCCGGCAATAAACCAGGCCAGAAATCCGGTAGCCAGCATAGCAGCTATCACTGCAGCCACCAGCAGCCGTTTCTTCGGCCCCCTCACAACAGCAGGATGTTCCTTAATCTTGCGCTGTTCATAATTATGATGCGCAAATTCAAGAACCTCGCGTAACATCAGAACATCTTCCTCCAGAATAGCATCTTTCATATTCTGGTGAAAAATAAGCTCATGCTCAAGAGTCGGATTCTTCAGTAGTTCTTTTCGGAACCACTGATCTTCTTCCGGTTCCATTTGCCCGCTCAGAAAGCGGTCAATGTGATCAGTGTAATCAGTTGTTATCATGGTAGAAATAATTTTTCAATTCTGAATTTCATATTATCTATCTGGTTCCACCTATATTGTGGAGTATATTTTTCAGAGCAAAAAGAACGTATTTTGTACTTTTTTACAGTTCGGGAATTTTTCCTGGCTTGTCTTCCCCTCCGCCCTTTACGCGGATCATTTCACGGACCGTTAACAGGTCAAATACTCTTTTGTTGGCAGCAGTTTTCATGGCATTATTTTTTTATGGTTAGTAATTTATTTTTTTT
>CAZJQN010000034.1:0-27987 GCA_964548125.1 uncultured Bacteroidales bacterium
TCCCAGAGGTCATGTTCAAAGTTGAAAATAAAGTTCTTTATTCTTTCTGATTCGTAAAGGGCATCGATTCCTCGTGCATACGAACTAATCAGACGGTTGTTATAAACGTTGGTTTCCCTGTAAATATAGCTGTCGAAACGACGTTGCATAAAAAGATCATCAAATGATACATTTTGTGCGTCATTATGCCGGTTAAAAACCTCGTGGCTGGCAAGGAGATTACGGGCATCAGGATAATATACCCAGAACAGCGGAATTGTCCTGTAATCGCCGGTTGGATTACCCTGTTCATCGAGTCGGGGAGTAATGGATACAGGGCAGATGCCAATGATACGAACCTGAAGTGTACTGTAATTTTTGTCAAAGAACCATTTTTCCTTGATATTAATTTGTTTTACGTTCTGAATGAGGTCATTTCTGGTGATTTTTGAAATTTTCTTTACCATTTGCCCGGGATTATCAGGGTCTTCCACCAGGATTGTATCCATTCGCACGCCAAGACGCTTATCAACTTCTTCTTTAGTGGTTTCCATTTTGAATTCATTGTTTTCGTCATAGGGGTCATATACTTTCAACCCTTCATAATCCATGCCCCAGAGCAAAAGGTTGACGAGGTTCATTCGGTTTCCGATTGTCTGAAGCGGGTAATAAAGATTCAGATTCATTTTCTGACGGAGGTCAATAGTTCTCCAGACGATTTTTGACCACATAACATCCGCTTCCCTGGTGTTAGGATAGGGAATAGGTTTCTTGTTGGGTATGTGAATTTTATCGTACACTTCCTTTTTGAGATCCTGAGCTTTCGCTACATTCTGAGCTGCGACCACAAACGTCAGACCAAGGAATATGGCAACAATGCTTCTCATAGGTTAAATTATTTTTAAAGTGATTGATCCTAAATCGCGGGTACTGCCATCAGGCAGTGATGCTTTAATGTCTTCAAAATAAACTTTGGAACCTTTTCCGAGGCGTTCAAGTATGTTAAGCTGTTCCTGGGTAAATTTATTGGAATTCGAAGTAGCTTCCATGTCGAACTGGCCGACTTTTGCCGAAACCTTAAAGCTGACTACTTTCACCACTGCTTCGAATTCAAAGTTTTCCATTTCAGCTATAACTCCAGATTGTGCTAGCAAAGTAGAACGGGCTATGTTTCCCCCTCTCAATCCGCCTACTTTAGGAACTGGTGAGGGCAACATTTTGACACGAAATTCCTTATAACCGAAATCTCTTTTCTGGTTGCCACCCATATCGGCTGTAACCCGTATTTGAGCAGAACCAGCTCTTTCAGGATTTACAATATACTGGTTGCCGGAAATTTTTCGTATGCGTCCGTTATTAATGGTGGCAGTTACCTTATCGGCAGCTACTCCGGAAACCGAGATTTCAACCGGGTTGTCGAGACCCATATAAAATACGTTCATTTTGGTAGGTGAAACCGTCATAGAAGGCTCCTCGACAATATACTCGGATTCGAAGGGGCGCTTAATGTCAGGTCCGCCGGAAGGAGATTTTAGAACAATCAATCCACCCCATTTTTTATTTCCTACGGTTGTTCCAGGCACCTTGTAAACGCCAACACCTTTATCAACAGGAAGTTGCTGGCTGGGTCCGGTCATTTCATAATCAATCGTACCATCTTCGCGAACAACTTTTTTGTAGCTTCCCACCAGGATGGTCGGATCCTGAGTACTGTCGGAAGCTGCAATAAATACCTTCGCTTCATAATTATTTCCGCGTACAATGTAATTAGAATTAGGAATAACAATAGCTTCCAGTTTGTTGAACTTGAAAGCACCGGCATCAATTTCATTGTACAGGTATCGGAGAACTTCAGTTTCAGCATTGCGGACGTTATTCTGCATAGCTGAGAGAATAGTAATCACCGCAATCAAAGGGATATGTTCAAAGTGTTCCGATTCCCAGGATTCGGTTTTCCCTTCCTTTGGTGGAGGGTCTTTTGTATCAAGTGCTTTTTCAATAGCTTCTCTCACACTGGGCGCATCATCTTTAACCATTCCCAGCAACACATTGCGGAAGTTTTCAATTTGTGCCTTGAGGGGTTTTGCTTCGCCGTTATTATTGGTTCCCACCATGATCTGGGCAGGCTTGTCCATGTTATCTTTTGCTTTGATTTTATCGGTATAAATCTCACCGTCTTTACCAATGGCAGGCGCATCTTTCCCATCACCTAGCTGAATAATTTTTATTTTCAGGTCCTGCATTTTATTGTACAGGTCATTGGCCAGTTGTTTAACCTGATTGGCTTTTTCCAGCCAGGGACCGGCCTTGATAGGATTTTCTGCTGCCGCTCTTTCAAACTGGTCATAGAGCACAGCATTCTTTTCATAGAAATTGACATTGGTTTTGGACAATCCTTCATCTACCAGGGCAAAAGCATTAAGAACGTCTTTGGAGACGTTAAGGGCGAGTAAGGCAGTAAGGACCAGGTACATCATCCCGATCATCTTCTGTCTTGGTGTTTCTTTGCCGTGTGCCATTTTACTTAGAAACTATTAGATTTAGGGCAGATGTTGGTTTATTTTTTACTAACAACATTCATGGCAGAAAGCATATTGCCATAGATATTGTTTAAGGTAGCGATGTTTTCGCTCAATCTTGCCATTTCCTCCCTGTACTTCTTTGTTTCCTCCACTGATTCCTTAAGGTTTTTCATCATGGAACCGAGTTCTCCGAACACCTGCTGATTTTCCTTTATGTGCTGGTCTGTTTCTTTCAACTGGAGTTCGTAAACCGCATTCAGGGCGGCAAGGTTTTTATTCAGAGTTTCAAGCTGGCTAGAATATCCTTTACCACCGGCATTAATACTTTCCTGATATGCAGCAATGGATTGGGTAAGTTTTTCATATGTGCCTGCCAGGTTTTCTCCGGAACGTGCTATGTGGTTTGAAATATCCTGGCCTGATCTGGCAATAGCTTCAGCTGTCTGCTGGTATGATTGGCTTAGAAGGTTGACAGATTCCTGAAGTGTTTGAGTATTTGTGGTGTAATTAACAGCCATATTACTCAGTGCCTGGGCAGCAGATTTAAAGTTGTTGACATATTCATTGGTTGCAACCGAAGCATCTGTAATCTCCGAGATTTTGGACGCAGTAGCATTAATCTTATGCAGACCTTCGCTCAGTTTGTTAAAATCCTCGGCTGAGATACTGCTCTGGCTGACGATCTGGTCAAAGCGTTCGAGTACGGAACCTGCCCTGCCGGCAGTAAGGGCTTCCCGATAATTTTCCATTTCATCAGGGTCAGTCATACCAGCCAGTTCAGGATAAACGAGTGTCCAGTCGAGTTCTTCATGAAGAGGTTCGAAAGCAGAGAAGAAAAAGATAATTGCTTCTGTACTCAATCCCAGGGTTATCATAACACCTGCACCAGGCCAGTGCTGAATTTTGAACATGGCGCCAATAATTACCACTGAAGCTCCGATACCGTAGAGCTTGGCCATAAAATTTTTCCAGCCGGTTGACTGGACTAGATCGGTTATGCTGAAGGCCATAGTATTAAGTTTACAAGTTTTTTATCAGGGTTATTTATTGCTGCCAAGATACGTTCTCACACAACGGAAACCAATGTATGATTTTGCTGTATCCTGGTATTCATATGAACGGGTACCGCACTGTAGATAGTATGCAATGTCTTTCCAGGATCCTCCGCGAATCACTTTACGCTTCATGGAAGGAGGATCATCGGGTTTAGCATTGTACTTATAATCTGGGTTCAGATCATGAGTAAAAATATAGGCTGATTCATCATATGCATTGGCTGTCCATTCAGCTACGTTACCAGCCATATCATAGAGGCCCCACTCGTTAGGTTCAAAGGAACCGACTTTCATAGTGGTAACCCCACCGTCATCGGAATAGTTTCCGCGAAGTGGCTTAAAGTTGGCGAGGAAGCATCCTTTATAATTACGGGTGTACATGCCTCCCCAGGGATACATGGATAGGTCAAGTCCTCCACGGGCAGCATATTCCCATTCCGATTCGGTAGGCAGACGGTAGTCATGTACAAAATAACGTCCTTCTTTCTGAAGGGCATCATTCAGATATTTTGTTCTCCAGATGCAGAAGGCGGTAGCTTGTTTCCAGGTTACACCAACAACAGGGTAATTATCGTAAGCCGGATGCCAGAAGTACATAGTAGTCATTGGTTCATTGTAAGAGTAAGTGAAATCAGCAACCCAGCAAAGGGTATCGGGGTAAACATTAATTACATCTCTAAAAACGAAAGCTGAACGGTTGGTGATATCCACCTTCTGACCTTCGGGATTAGTAACCTGACCCTGGTATTGTTTTGTCTGGAAATTATACCGATTATTCTTATTGGCAGCCTGCTGGAGGTCGATCCAGTAATATTCGTACATCAGTTTACGGGTATCAAGTTCTTTACGCCCAAAGAACCGCTCATTTGGTTGCAGGTAGAGTTCCTGAAGAATGTTATTAACTTCTTCATCTTTATAATCGATTTTAGTTTCCCAGTTCAGGTACGGAGGATCTATGGGATTACCAAACTCATCTTCCGAAATAGCAAAATCCTCAATCTGGGCAGCCAGCATACGGCGTATGATGGAATCGCGGACCCAGTAAACGAACTGGCGATATTCGTTATTGGTGATTTCTGTTTCATCCATCCAGAAAGCTTCTACGGTAACCGTTTTGGAGGTAACATTTTCAGCCCAGGGTACATCCTGATCACTGGGGCCCATATTGAAACTCCCCTGAGGAATAAATACCATTCCGTAAGGATCGGGTTCAAAATATTTTTCCCTGCCGGGAACACCTGTAAGTTCACCATTGTCAGAGCCTCCGCAACTGGTGATAAGCACTAAGATAACTGTCAGGCCAATGATCTTTTTCATAACACGTCAGGTATTATTCTTTGGTTGTTATTTTTCTTATTTCAATTATAATATCTGCAAAATTGATATAAAAGTAAAAAAAAATTATAAAAATCGAACGCTTTTAAATTTCTGAGGAGTTTTTTCCACTTTCATACGGAAGCAATAAGCTACACTGAATTCATGGGAGCCACTATTGTACTTCCGCAGGTCGGTCATGGAAAAATCATAGGAATACGTAACACGTATGCCGTTAAAAATTTCCAGACCCAGCATACCTATGAGGGCATCACCCAGCCGGTAGGCAACTCCTCCCCAGAATTTCTGATTGTACACAACATTTGTATTTAAAGTTACCTGTGAGTTCTTAGCATCTGAAGCTACCAGGGTAGAGGGTTGGATTTCAAAAGCAGGGTTTGGTAACTGCAATTTATAACCTGCCAAGAGATAATAGTGCATGCGCGGTTGTGTAGTGGCCTGGTCAAAATTCATTTTTGAACTCACAAGGTGTTTTACGGAAAAACCGGCAAAAAGGTTATTAGTTTCGTAAAAAGTTCCGATGCCAAGGTCAAAACCGAAAGCGCTTTCTCCATCTTTGGGGATTGCATTATCTCCTTCAGTTTGCACTGGGGGTTTCCATTGTGCACCGTCGAGAGCTTTATTTAACAGCCCTGCATTGATTCCGATACCGAGTTTTCCTTCGCCGATAGTTATATGGTAAGCATATGCCAGCGAGATAGCAAGGTCCTTATCAAAACCAATATTATCACTCATTAGGTTAATGCCAATACCGCTGGGGATTCCAAAAGGACGGAAAGGAGTATTCGCATGGAAAACAGTTGTCTGCGGTGCTCCGTCAATACCAACCCATTGTTGCCTTGTATCAAGCCCAAGACAGACCATATTACTGATACCTGCAAACCCGGGATTAAATGGCATTTTATTAAACATGTACTGGCTGAAAATAGGATCCTGCTGTGCATGCAGTATTCCATTCACAGCCAGCAGAAGAACTAACATACCGGGGTGCTTCTTCATAAATTAATCCGAGGGTAGACAGTTCCGCTTCAATTTGAAAACAGTAAAATAAGTAAAATTATTGTATACCTCCAAATATTATTAACAATTAAGTGTTTATAACCCGAGGTTGAAAGAAGGGAGAAGTGTTTATAATAAATTGAATATCAATAAAAAAAAGACAACTATTGCTTTCTGAAAATTCTCCACACCCTATCGGTTATCTGGTGGTTGCAAGCTGCTTCATAATCTTCCCTGCCACAGGAATATACCAGGGGTTTCGTATTTTCAGAAAGCGGGGGAACTTCGATCCACCAGCGTTCCGTAGTCAGACTCTGGTAGAATGTAAGGTCAGTGGGTATTTCTTCGTTGGCGACAATATATTTTCTGAATTTTTCAGGTTGCTCAAGGGGATTTTCATAAAGATTTTGCGAGAGTCCTTCCAGAAAATACCATATGGCTTGAGCTGCCAGCTGAGCAGTGACATTAAACGGATCGTGGTCAGGAAGAATATCAAAGATACCAAACACGGAGGTTTTTCCACCAAGTCCTGCGTACCGTGCCAGCTGGCAAAGTTCTTCCCCATATAATCCGTTGGCGCAAGGGATCAACGTTCCCGGAGCATCGGCATAACGTACGGCATTCATATCAATGCTTACCAGATCGGCGTCACGCAACAACGGTTCAGAAAGGCTTATGTCTTCACGGAGCTGACCCAGGCGAAGCGGGTCCATATAGAGTTTCTCAAGGATATCAATGGCTGATTTGTCGGTAAGATATTGCTGAAAGCCTAATAAGGTAGACTGATGAAGGATTTTAGCTTTTTCCTGGACAATGGTTCTCAGGAAACTTAAAGAATGGGCTGATTTGTCGGGCGAAGGAAGCAAATCGGGGCGATTGTCGATAACCAGGAGGGAGCAGGCCCTGCGTAATTTTTTATATGCCCTGAACAGAGGAATAGTCAGATCCTGGCTTCCGCCGAGTAAAACAATGGTCAGGTTTTTCTGGAGAAGATCAACTGTCACATCTGTTAGTGCGGCATAAGTGTCATTTACAGAATTTCCTCTTTTTATGTTTCCCAGATCAATAATTTTTAGGTTTCTGGGAATTCGTGCTGTTTGATAGAGAGCTTCCCTAATTTTGTCGGGAGCCATGGCAAAACCTGAAGCCGGACTGTTTCTTGCCTCAGGAGCTCCTACAAGAGCAACACGGTAATCAGCTAAATCGCCGGTTTTTGTTCCTGCTGTATAAATTTTTATATTGGCAGAGAAGGTATAATCTCTCGGCAGAAATTCAAGAAGAGGTTTATCAAGGCTGACCGGGTCGAAATAATCGGGAAACAGCATCATGGGTTTTTATGATTTTTTTCTTCGAACGGTTTTTCGGGGGGTTTTTTCCCTATTCTCTATTATAGCTAGACATTCATTGAGAGTGAGTTCAGTGGGGCTTTTCGTTTTGGGGATTGGGTAATTTTCGTTATTGAATGCAATGTATGGGCCATAACGTCCGTTAAGAATACGTAATCCTGGTTTTTCTGGAAATTCCTTGATCAGTTTATTCTGATCTTTTTGCTTTTTTTCTTCAATAATTTCAATGGCTCTTTCAAGGGTAACAGTTAACGGATTGTCAGTATTCCGGTTGAGCGAGTAAAATTTTTTGTCGTGCATGATATAAGGGCCGAATCGTCCAATTCCTACAGTGACATCCGATTTCAGATAAGTGCCAAGCTTTCTCGGGAAGCGGAACATAGCGAGAGCATCTTCAAGTGTAACAGTATCCATACTTTGTCCTTTAAGAAGGCTGGCAAAGCGGGGTTTTCCGTCGTTGGCATCTCCGATTTGCACCATAGGGCCAAATCGTCCGATTTTAACAAAGACAGGTTTGCCTGTTTCCGGGTCAGTTCCGAGCAACCTTTCTCCTTTCGATTTCTCTTTGCTTAAGAGGGTCTCTTCTACCTTTTTGTGAAACGAATTGTAAAATTTGCGGATCATTTTTGTCCATTCGAGTTGGCCTTCGGCAATGAGGTCAAATTCTTTTTCGACGGTTGCGGTAAAGTTGTAATCGAGGATATCTTCAAAATTTTGTACCAGGAAGTCATTAACGATCATTCCGATATCGGTGGGGAAGAGTTTAGCTTTTTCGGCACCGGTGATTTCGGTTTTAGTCTGTTCAGTTATTTTGTTTTTTGAAAGGGAAATAACCATATAATCGCGTGGTTTTCCTGGTCGGTCTTCTTTGACAACGTATCCACGCTGCTGAATGGTAGAGATAGTAGGAGCATAGGTAGAAGGCCTGCCAATTCCAAGTTCTTCCAGTTTTTTTACGAGGCTTGCTTCGGTATAACGGGGAGGGTGGTAAGTAAATTTCTGCACGGCATTGATTGACTGAAGCAAGGCACTCTGGTTTTGCCGGAGGGGAGGGAGGAAATTTCCCTTCTTTTCTTCTCCTTCGTCGTCTTCAGATTCCCTGTAAACTTTCAGAAAACCGTCAAACTTAATGACTTCTCCGGTAGCAATAAAGTGTTCCTCGATTCCGGGAGCTTCAATAACCGCAGTTGTTTTTTCGATAAGAGCATCGCTCATCTGAGAAGCAAGGGTTCTCTTCCGTATGAGGTCGTATAGTTTTTTTTCGGCGGCCGATCCGGTAACTGTTTCTTTTTCTAAGTAGGTAGGCCGGATTGCTTCATGTGCTTCCTGCGCTCCTTTGGTTTTTGTTTTGTATTGTCTTGTCTGTGAATATTCAGTACCAAATTCACTGACGATAACCTTTTTGCTAAGATTTAAGGCCAGGTCGGAAAGGTTTACTGAATCGGTACGCATGTAGGTAATTTTCCCGGCCTCATAAAGCTTCTGAGCGAGGGTCATGGTTTGGGAAACTGAAAATCCCAACTTTCTTGATGCTTCCTGCTGCAGGGTGGAGGTTGTAAAAGGAGGGGGAGGGGATTTTCGTGAAGGTTTAGTTGTTACTTCCGTTATCCGGAAGGTTGCATTTTTGCATTTTTCCAGAAACTTTCTTGTTTCCTCAGCTGTCTGAAACCTCACTGACAATTCAGCGGGGAATGACTCCGGGGATCCGTTTGGATCTTTGACTTCAAAAAGGGCTGTAACCTTGAAATAGGAGACAGACTGAAAAGCATTGATTTCCCGTTCTCGTTCAACGAGAAGCCTCACGGCAACTGACTGGACGCGGCCGGCTGAAAGAGCTGGTTTAATTTTTTTCCAGAGGATAGGAGATAGTTCAAAACCTACCAGCCGGTCCAGAATACGGCGGGCCTGCTGGGCGTTAACCAGATTGAGATCAATGTTACGCGGGTTTTTAATAGCATTGAGGATAGCGTCTTTGGTAATTTCATTGAAGACAATACGGCGGGTTTGAGCCTCATTCAGCTGAAGAACTTCGGCAAGGTGCCAGGCAATGGCTTCTCCTTCCCGGTCTTCATCTGAAGCAAGCCATATCTGTTTTGCTTCTTTCACAAGTTTTTTCAGTTCGGCAACAACCTTTTTCTTGTCATCAGAAATAACATATTCAGGTTTGAAATTATGTTCGATGTCGATGCCGAGATTTTTTTTGGAAAGGTCACGTATGTGTCCGAAGCTTGATTTTACAAGGAAATCTTTACCGAGAAATTTTTCAATGGTTTTGGCTTTGGCGGGTGACTCTACAATAACGAGGTTTTCCTGCATACCGATATATTAATATATGTTAACGACCCGCAAAGTTGAAAATTTTAAATTAAATAATTGCTATTTTTGGCCCAACCTTTAAATTTATGCAAGCTGACGGGCAAAAGCAGAAACTTTATCTTCGAATTTTCTGGATTGCGTTTGCTACTCCTTTTGTTTTCCTTGCATTGATATTTTATCTGATCATTCAGGGGCGGCTGGGTTTTATGCCATCGTTTGCCGACCTTGAGAATCCGCGTAGCAATCTGGCTTCGGAAGTTTTCAGTGACGATGGTCAGTTACTGGGCAAATTTTATGTTGAGAACAGGAGTTTCATTAATTTTGATGAGCTGACGCCCGTTCTTGAAAAAGCGTTGCTTGCTACGGAGGATATACGATTTTACCGCCATGCCGGAATTGATATCAGGGGTCTGGCACGGGTTATGGTACGGACGATTCTTCTTGGAGAAAAAGAATCAGGCGGGGGCAGTACAATTACCCAGCAGCTTGCCAAAAACCTGTTTCCGCGCGATACAGCTGATTATCATTGGGCGATAGCCCGTAAATGGACTCTGGTGAAATCCAAATTCAAGGAATGGGTCATCGCTGTAAGACTGGAAAGGAATTATACCAAGAAGGAAATTCTGGTTATGTATTTGAATACCGTTCCTTTCGGGCACCAGTCATTTGGAATTAAATCAGCCGCCAAGACCTATTTTAATACGAGCCCTGATTCCCTGAAGGTTGAGCAGGCAGCTCTTCTGATAGGCCTTCTGAAAGGACAGACCAAATTCAGTCCGATTCTCAATCCGGAAAAAGCCTTATTCCGGAGAAATATTGTTCTTTCCCAGATGAACAAATATGGTTTTCTTACTGATCACGAACTTGATTCTCTCCTTGCCCTGCCAATAGAGTTGCATTATAATGTTCAGGATCATACTGAAGGATTCGCTACATATTTCAGGGAGTACCTCAGGAGAATTATGAGTGCTACTGAACCGAAAAAGGATTATTTCAGGAACCCGCTCAGTTATTCTGAAGATTCTGCCCGATGGGCTTCCGACCCATTGTATGGATGGTGCAATAAACATTTTAAGCCAAACGGAGAACCATATGATTTATATCGGGATGGACTGAAGATATATACTACCATCAACTTTACCATGCAAAAATACGCTGAAGAGGCCGTCAGAGAGCATATGGGAAGCTATCTTCAGCCGGCATTCTGGAAAGAAAAAAAGGGTCGTAAGAATGCTCCTTTTGCCAAAGAACTGCAATCCAAGGAGATTGAGAGTATTCTTACCAGCTCAATGGTTCGTTCAGACCGTTACCGGGTAATGTGGAGAAACGGTGCCTCACCTGATTCAATTAAGAAGGCTTTTCATACCCCTGTTCCTATGAGGGTTTTTTCTTGGGATGGTGAAAGAGACACAATAATGACCCCATGGGATTCCATACGTTATTACAAATTTTTTCTTCATGCGGGATTGTTGTCAGTGGATCCTTTGACCGGTTACGTTAAAGCATATGTTGGTGGGGTAAACTTTAAGCATTTTAAATACGATCATGTGATGGTAGGAAGGAGGCAGGTGGGATCGACCATCAAGCCTTTCATATATACTCTGGCCATGATGGAAGGACTTTCACCCTGCCAGCAGGTTCCTAACCGGCCGGTTTCATTTGTGCTTAATGATACAGTTTGGACACCAAAAAACTCTGGTCCTTCGAAGTTTGACGGTAAGATGGTTACACTAAAATGGGGTTTGGCTAATTCGGTCAATTATATTTCGGCCTGGCTGATGAAACAATATAATCCACAGGCGGTGGTTGACATAATGCGAAAAATGGGTGTTAAAAGTCCCATTGACCCCGTTCCATCTCTGGTTTTAGGAACCTCTGATATTACACTATATGAAATGGTAGGAGCCTATGGAACTTATCCCAACAAAGGAGTATATATAAAGCCTTTTTTTGTAACAAGGATTGAAGACAAAAACGGCAATGTTTTATCAACCTTTCAACCCGAATCTGTTGAGGCTATTCCGGAGAACATAGCCTTTCTGATGGTACAGATGCTAAGGGGGGTTGTCGATCATGGTACAGCCGTCAGGTTAAGGTATCGTTATAATTTCACTAATCAAATAGCCGGAAAGACAGGGACTACTCAGAACCATTCCGATGGTTGGTTCTGCGGGTTTACTCCCAATCTTGTAACGGGAGTCTGGGTTGGGGGTGAGGAACGTTCAATTCACTTTGACGAAATCAGCATGGGGCAGGGAGCCAACATGGCACTTCCCATCTGGGCAATTTATATGAAGAAGATCCTGGAAAACAAGACTCTTGGCGTATATGACTCAGATTTTGAACCTCCTGCAGGCTTTCATGTTTCCATAGACTGTGGAGAGAAGTATACACTGCCTGAGGAAGGGGAAGACAGTTTTGAGTAAGATCAAATAATTGATAACGAATTTATCAGGTTCTTCAGGTAATCGCTATCGGGATTTTTCCAGAGGGTATCTGTATCACCGGAATCGGTTATTTTTCCATTGCGGAGAACGATTATTCGCGGAGCCATATATTTTACGACGGCCAGATCGTGCGAAATAAAAAGGTAGGAAAGGCCCATTTCATCTTTCAGATCGTTGAGAAGGTTAAGGATTTGTGCCTGAATGGATACATCAAGTGATGCCACGCATTCATCGCATATAACAAGGTCAGGATTCAGAATAAGAGCACGAGCAATAGCTATTCTTTGTCGCTGACCACCGGAAAATTCATGCGGATATTTTGAGAGGGATGTCTCTGAGAGTTTAACCTGATCAAGTATTTCTTTAACTTTTTTCTGTCGTTCCTTCCGTGAAAAAGTTTCATGGATGATCAGAGGTTCTTCCAGAATCATTTGTACAGTATGTCTAGGATTCAGAGAAGAATAAGGGTCCTGAAAGATAATCTGCATTTTCTGTCTCAGGCTACCGGTCATTTTTCTTTTTTTATCATGAAGGGGCAGACCGTTAAAATATATCTCTCCTGAAACGTTGGGTATCAGACGGAGGATGCTTCGGGCCAGGGTTGTCTTTCCTGAGCCTGATTCTCCTATGATACCGAGAGTTTCGTTTTTCAACAGGTGGAAAGATATATTCTGCAGGACAGGATAAATATGTTTACCCCAGGGAAACTTATCCCGCTCATACCATGCCTGGAGGTTTTTAACTTCAAGGAGGATACGATTCCCTGTGTATTGTTCAGGCTTTTTTTCTGGCAGGTCAGCTGGAGGTGTGATAAGAACGGGAGAATGTTCGGTTGTTTCGCGTATACCAAGTCGGTAGGGGCGACAATCAAGCGGAGGAATTGATCTGACAAGTATTTGCGATGGTTCGGTTTTTGGATTCTGCAATACATTAATTGTATTTCCTGTTTCAATAATTTCCCCGCTATGCATTATAATCATTTTGGGCGCTATATCTTTGAGAATGCGCAGATCATGGGTTATAAAAATCAGGCTCATGTTCCTGCTGGTGCAGAGATTTTTCAACAGTTCAATCATGGATTTCTGCAGGGAAACATCCAGGGCTGTAGTAGGTTCATCAGCAATAAGCAATTGAGGGTTTCCTGCAATAGCCATGGCAATCAAAACCCGTTGCCTCTGTCCGCCTGAAAGCTGAAAGGGATAACTTTTGCTGATTCTTTCAGGCTCCATTATACCGGTTTCGATGAGAAGTTGAAGACATTGCTCATGCAGATTCTCTGATGGAATATTTCCGCAGATTCGCAATGCCTCTCTGATCTGAAATCCGCAGGTCAGGGAAGGATTCAGGGAGGTCATAGGATCCTGGAAGATAATTCCTATCTGCTTTCCTCTGATTTCTCTCCAGTCCTTCTCAGGTAGCCGGCATAAATCCAGACAACGATTTCCGGTTAGATGGAACCAGATGTTGCCTGAGAGAACTCTGAAAGGATGAGGGAGTAATCCAAGAACCGAAAGGGCAGTTAATGATTTTCCGCTTCCTGATTCACCAGCTATTCCAAGCGTTTCCCCTTTATGGAGCCGGAAAGAAATATCCTTTATCACCCTGTTTTCTTCTGAAAATCCAGTTCCAATGGTAAGATGGTGCACATCCAGAAGGACACCGTTATCCATGACGTGATTGTTTTCGCATTACTATTACTCTGTTCCCTTGAATTTCCACTTTCCAATAATCAGGATGGACAACCTTGTTTGCGGTTCTGTAAAAAAGACGGGTACGAACACTGGAAAGGTTATTTTTCTCGGTCTCCCTGAATTCTCCGTTGAATTCAAAATATTCGGTAAGCGGGTGTTGATGAAAAAAGCGCCGGACGATTTCAATTACGGTAGCAATTATACGGAAAGCTTCGTTTTCGTGAGTCATTGCGTATTCGTTTTCGAACGATTCGTTAAGAACACCGAAGTTTATCACAAATCCGAAATAATTGTCTCTTTTTCGACCAAACTGTACTTCATAAAGCAGGCCGCTTGAGGTGCTGAAATGATAGATTTCTCCAGAGGGAATAGCGGGATCATCAATCGGAAACACAGTTACCAGGGGTTTATAATCGGGATGAAGGAGAGGAATACCGGCGCTTGTGGAAGACATAGTTCAATGATTAAACAAACGTCCGATGAGCTGGTCAATTCGTTCCAGCCTCACAACTTCCATGTCTTTGGTAAGGGAAGGAGGTATTTTTGCGTGGCGTGAAATATAAATTCCCGAGAATCCGAGTTTTCTGGCCTCGGCAATTCGTTGTTCGAGGCGTGTTACCGGGCGGATTTCTCCAGAAAGGCCAACTTCACCAGCGAAGCACAGATTGGTAGGGATGGGGATATCTGCTCCGGAAGAAAGGATGGATGCTATTACTGCGAGGTCGATAGCAGGATCATCAACGCGGATACCTCCGGCAATGTTAAGAAATACATCTTTGGCCAGCAGTTTGAATCCGGCTCGTTTTTCAAGAACTGCCAAAAGCATGTGCAGGCGTCGAATGTCAAAACCAGTAGTGCTGCGTTGCGGTGTACCGTAAGTAGCCGTACTTACCAGGGCCTGGGCTTCGATCAGAAAAGGACGGAGCCCTTCTATGGTCGCAGCTACGGCCACACCTGAAAGGTTTTCCTGGTGAAGTCCAAGAAGAATTTCTGAGGGATTAAGAACCTCCTTAAGACCTCTCTGATCCATTTCAAAGATGCCGATTTCGGATGTTGATCCGAAACGGTTTTTGGCGGCCCTGAGAATCCGGTACAAATGTTGCGTATCTCCTTCGAACTGAAGTACAACGTCAACAATATGTTCCAGTACTTTGGGCCCTGCAATGGTGCCGTCTTTGGTAATGTGACCAATCAGCAAGACAGGAACAGAGTTCTCTTTTGCGTAGCGAAGCAGGGATTGGGCACATTCTCTGATTTGAGCCACACTTCCTGCACTGCTTTCAATGCGCTCGGTGAAAAGGGTCTGGATGGAATCAATAATGACCATGGCAGGCTTTATCTGGCTGAACTGTTCAAGAATGTTTTCGAGACAGGTTTCACACAGGACAAATAGATGTTCGTTTTTATTTTCCAGTCGTTCTGCTCTCAACCGGATTTGCTGAAGGCTTTCTTCACCCGTAACATAGAGTACAGTGCAGTCCTTTTGTTGTAGAGCAAGCTGGAGGGCAAGGGTTGATTTTCCTATACCGGGTTCACCCCCCAGCAGGATTACTGAACCAGGGACAATTCCTCCCCCGAGTACTCTGTTGAGTTCCTGGCTGTGGGTATCATTTCGGGGAGACTCATCAAGGCGTATTTCGGAAATCCGGCGCGCAGGCTGATGAATTAATGAAGATCTGCTGCCGGCTTGTTTTTCTGATGAAACAGCTTCTTCGACATAGGTGTTCCATTCGTGACACACCGGACAACGGCCAATCCATTTAGGTGCTTCAGCGCCACAATTCTGACAAACATAAACTGTCCGCGGTTTGGACATAATCAGAAAATCTTCAGTTTTTTTCTGCTGCCTTTTCGGATTTTCTTGATGAGCTTCGTAGTACTAAAGTTTTCAACCAATTCAATAGTCACTACCTTTCCTCCTTTCGCCGTGACAATATCGGAACCAACAATTTCGGATGGTTTATAATCACCTCCTTTGACCAATACATCGGGTTGAATTTTACGAATGAGGTTTTCCGGGGTATCTTCGTCAAAGAGAACGACATAATCAATAAACCGCATTGCTGCCAGTATCAATGCACGTGTGTATTCATCCTGCAAAGGTCTTGACTTTCCCTTAATTGATCGCACAGAAGCATCAGTATTAAGACCAACAACAAGCACATCTCCCAGGACTGAAGCTTTGGCAAGATATTCAACATGCCCGCGGTGAATCAAATCAAAGCATCCGTTAGTGAAGACTATTTTGTTTTCCTTGAATTTCCATACGGCAATAAGCCGGTCAAGTACAACAGGATCGGTAATGATTTTTGATTGCAGCACTTCAAGATCCGTTTTCGACATAATCAAAAGTTTATTAAAAGTACTACAAAAGTAAAATTATTCCCTGAAGCTGGGTGGGGGAATAGTTAATAAGGATTTTGAAATACCCGAGAGTATTTTATCTATCAGTGGGTTAAGCAGAGTATATTCCGGCTGATCATATGAGAACGATACCTTTATGGGATGGTATTGGTTGCTGTATCAGGAAAGACAAGAGCCGGTTTGAAATTTCGTGCTTCTTCAGGTTCCATGAGGGCATAAGCCATAATCGTTATAACATCTCCCGGAATTGCTTTCCTGGCTGCAGGACCATTGAGGGCAATGATTCCGGACCCTCTTTCACCCCGAATGACATATGTTTCCAGCCTTTCTCCATTATGAAGGTTTACCACCTGCACTTTTTCGCCTTCAAATAGATTGGCTGCCTCCATAAGAAGTTCGTCGATGGTAATACTTCCAATGTAGTTAAGGTTGGCTTCGGTTACCGTTACCCTGTGAATTTTCGATTTGAGAATTTCGATGAGCATATCGGGTACAAAATTAGGGTAAAAATCTGATATTATCGATTAATCTGATTTCGCCCGCCCAGACGGCTATACATCCGACGGCTGCTTTTGATGGAATCCATTTATCAATTTGTTCAAGCGTGTCGGGATCAACAATTTCAAAATATTCTGTTCTGAGAAAGTGATCCTTATTGATGGTTTCAATGACCCACTTTTCGAGATTGCGGGGAGAAAGGGAGCGGCGCTTTTCTATGGCCTGGAAAAGCGTTTGTGCAATAAGCGGGGCGTGCTGCCGGTGTTCAGGGCTCAGGCGGAGATTTCGGGAACTCATGGCAAGTCCGTCGGGCTCCCTGACAATGGGGCAGGGTATGATTTCAATGGGAAGATGCAAGTCGGAGACCATTTTTCTGATGATAGTAAGTTGCTGAAAATCTTTTTCTCCAAAATAGGCACGGTGGGGCATAACAATTTCAAATAACCGGTAAACAACAGTAACAACACCCTGAAAATGACCGGGCCTGAATTTCCCTTCCATTTTTTCTTCCAGGGGTCCAATTGTGTAAGAAAATTGGTATGAGGGAGGATAGATTTCTTCAACAGATGGCATAAACACAAAATCGCAACCAGCACCGGAAAGCAGAGCAAGGTCTTTCTCCGGGGTACGGGGATAGTTTCGCAGGTCATCAGGATCGTTAAACTGGGTTGGGTTAACAAAAATGCTGACCACTGTAATATTGTTATCTTTCCTTGCATTTTTAAGGAGGGAAAGATGGCCTTCGTGCAATGCTCCCATTGTAGGAACAAAACCAATAACATTTCCTGCTTTTTTCTTTTCTGTTATGATCTGATGAAGTTCGGATGCCTTGCTTATTAGTTCCATAAAGGTTATTAATAAAGGAGCAGTAAAGATAGATTAATGCCATGAGAAATTGCTAAAGGGTTTGTATTTATTGTAACTGGCAACACTATCAGCATATTGTATATATGTTTCTTAACAGAATGTTGATAATTTTTTGTACCTTTGCCTGATTAAAAACTCCCAATTAAATGGAAAGCATCAGGGTTTTATTTGTATCACAGGAAATCACACCCTATCTTCCTGAAACCGAGATGTCACTAATTGCCCGTACCTTACCCCAAAAAGTTCAGGAACGGGGAATGGAAATCAGAACCTTCATGCCGAGGTATGGTTTGATCAACGAAAGGCGCAATCAGTTGCATGAAGTGATCAGGTTGTCAGGGATGAATCTGATAATTAACGACACAGATCATCCTTTAATTATCAAGGTTGCCTCGATTCAGTCAGCGAGGATGCAGGTATATTTTATTGATAATGAAGATTATTTTCAGCGCAAATTTATTTTTACTGATGAAAAAGGGGAAGAATTTGCAGATAATGATGAACGGGCAATATTCTTTGCGCGAGGTGTGATTGAAACTGTCAGGAAGCTTCGCTGGGCTCCTGATATAGTTCACTGCCATGGTTGGTTTACAAGCTTTATTCCTTTGTACTTAAAGAAAGTTTACTTTGATGATCCGCTTTTTGTTCAATCTAAGGTTATTTATTCTTTTTATAATGATGCCTTTGAAAAACAGTTAAGCAGGAATCTGAAGCAGAAACTCGTGATGGAAGGAGTCAATGCGCGCGACATAGAAATGCTGGATAATCCCAGCTATCATAATTTGATGCAAATGGTAGCAAAAATATCTGATGGCCTTGTATTTGGTAGTAAGAAGGTTGATTCCGGGGTTGTTGACATGGTATCGCGTTTGAAGAAACCATTGCTTCGCCATTTTGAAGATGGAGAAGAATATGTAGATTTGTACACTGCTTTTTATGATAAAATTTTAGCGGCGAATAAAGTTTTACATACATAAAGATTGCGAGGATTGTGCAGAAAAGAGTACCGTTTTTTCTCAGTTTGATTGCCGGAGCGTGCATCATATTGATATCGTCCTGTAATGAAGAACCAACCCTTTTCGGGCTGGATTTGCTCCCTACCCGTGATAAGGAATCGGTCTTTTATAACGATACCGGAACTCTTGCCGGTAATATGTTCAGCATAGATTCGATTGCCGGCTACAGGGCTGTAAAGCCATTTCTGGGTTGCATGAATGATCTTGTATTCGGGGTTACTGAAGGTTCTGTTGCCGTGCAGTTTCTTTATACTGTTTCCAACAGACAATTCGGTCCTTCTCCGGTAACTGACTCACTCATTTTGTTCATAAAAGTTGATACAGTGTACGGAGATACCCTTACTCCCCAGATATTCAGAATTTACCCTCTCACTGAAAGGCTATATGCCGATTCGATATATTTTTCCAACAAACTCATGGAAGGGCTTTATGACCCAAATGAAATCGGATCGGTAAGCTTTGTTCCCACTGATACACTCATTAAAATCAGACTTGATAACGCCCTTGGTCAGTTGCTACTTTCTGCTGATTCGGCAACCAAATCCAATCCGAATACTTTTCTTGACTATTTCAAGGGATTTTATATCAAGCCTGACAGGGTGACAACTCCAGGTAAAGGATCCCTGGTAAGTGCCAACCTGTTTGCAACTCAGACCTATTTAAAGCTGTATTATCATAATGATACGACCGATTCCTTAATTGCTGATTATGATGTCAATTCGACGTTTTCAGCGCGGTTGGGATTGCTCAGGCATGATTATTCTGCCACAGGGATTATAGGGATCAATGATACCCTGCGGAACGATTCGGTATTGTATATCCAGTCATTATCAGGTCTGGGTGTTCATCTTTCCTTTCCAGGCCTTGAAGGCTGGAAGGATTCTTTACCGGTAGCTATTCATAAAGCAGAACTTTTTCTGTATCCCGATCCTGTTCAGAATGAAAGTTTTTTCACCCGGCCGGCAAGGCTGGACGCATACATAAAAACTTCCAGCGGTAATTTTGGTACGATTGCTGATGCATCTCTCTCAACCAGCACCGGAACAACCACTTACGATTTTTTAGGGGGTAGTTATAATGAGACTTTGAAGGCATATCGTTTTACTCTTACTTATCATTTCCAGAGATATTTGCAGGGCAAATCGGATCGATCCGATATATATGTTTTCCCATCCAACCAGGGTTCAGAAGTTACCGGCCTTGTATTGAAGAACGGAACAAATATCCGCTTCAGGCTGAAGATTACCTATTCAAAATACTGAAATGTGTGGTATAGTTGCCTACATAGGCACACGTGAAGCTTTACCTGTTGTTATTAAAGGGCTGAAACGTCTTGAATACCGTGGGTACGATTCGGCGGGCATCACCATAGTGGGAGATTTGCCGGTTACCGTAAAATGCAAAGGTAAAGTTGCCGAACTGGAGCAGAAGGCTTTGTCAATGCAACTTTCCGGTACAGCAGGGATCGGACATACCCGCTGGGCAACCCATGGAGAACCAAGCGACATAAATGCCCATCCCCATACTTCACAGCGAGGGCGCTTTACGATTGTGCATAACGGAATTATTGAAAATTATTCGATTCTGCGTAAACGCCTGACAGAAGAGGGTTATTCATTTATCAGCGAGACGGATACGGAAGTGCTGGCCAATCTGATAGAGTATATTTATCTTCAGGATAAAATGCCTGCCGAGATGGCCGTAAGAATTGCCCTGAGCAAGGTGGAAGGAGCATATGGAATTGTTGTCATTTGCCGGGATGAACCCGATAAGCTGATTGCTGCCCGCAAAAGTAGTCCTCTTGTAGTTGGCATCGGAGAGGGTGAATATTTCATTGCTTCGGATGCTACTCCGATAGTTGAGTACACAAGAAGCGTCATCTATCTGAATGATGAGGATGTAGCTGTAGTAAGCCGTACCGAACTTCTGTTGAAAAAAATCAACAACCTTCGTGTAGTTCCGCAAGTTCAGACAGTGGACCTGGATATAGGAGAAATTGACAAAGGAGGCTATGAGCATTTTATGCTCAAGGAAATCTTTGAACAGTCACGCAGTATCAGGGACACTTTTCGCGGACGGATTTCATCTGATGGTTCGGGGATTCATCTGGGAGGTCTATTTCAGGTGCTTGACCGCATTGCTGAAGCAAGAAGAATCATCCTTATCGGATGCGGTACGTCATGGCATGCTGCTCTGGTAGGGGAATATCTCCTTGAGGAATTTGCCCGCATACCGGTTGAGGTAGAATATGCTTCTGAGTTCAGATATCGAAATCCTTTGCTGTTCAGGGACGATGTGGTCATAGCGATCAGCCAGAGTGGTGAAACCGCCGATACTCTGGCAGCAATACGGTTGTCACGCCAGTCGGAAGCGCTTGTTCTGGGCGTCTGCAATGTGGTTGGTTCAAGTATTGCCCGGGAAACTCAGGCAGGTGTGTATACCCATGCCGGGCCGGAAATCGGTGTAGCTTCAACAAAAGCTTTTACAGCGCAAGTTACTGTGCTTGCTATGATGGCTTTTCTGATAGGTTTTCGGAGGGGAACCCTTGATAATGAAACTTACAGAATGCTGATCCGTGAGCTATCGGAAGTGCCAGAAAAGATTGAAAGAATTCTCCGGAATAATGCTTTAATTAAATCATTGGCTGAACGTTTTGCCGCTGCGACTAATTGCCTTTACCTGGGCAGAGGATACCTGTTTCCGGTTGCGCTTGAAGGGGCTCTCAAACTGAAGGAAATTTCCTATATTCATGCCGAAGGGTATCCTGCAGCTGAAATGAAACATGGCCCCATTGCCCTGATTGATAAAAATATGCCTGTGGTATTTCTGGCTACCAGGGACAAATCATACGATAAGATTGTTTCGAATATCCAGGAAGTTAAGGCCCGCAAAGGTATCGTAATTGCTGTGGTAACCGAAGGGGATTCGGTTATAAGGGGCCTTGCCGACCATGTAATTGAAATTCCTGAAGCCCATGAGGCGGTGTCAGCCCTTCTGGCAGTGATTCCCCTGCAGTTGTTTGCTTACCATATTGCTGTTATCAGGGGCTGTAATGTTGATCAGCCGCGCAACCTGGCAAAATCTGTTACAGTAGAATAATCCGGGTGCGGGTTATCGTTTCAGGTACTGTTTTTCGTAATACGTTTCGTATTCTCCGGTAATAACATGGCGTATCCATTCCTCATTGGAAAGGTACCAGTTTACAGTCTTTTCGAGGCCTTCCTTAAAACCGGTTAGTGGTTTCCATCCAAGTTCATTCCGGATTTTGGATGCATCAATGGCATACCGCAAATCGTGCCCGGCACGGTCTTTAACGAAAGTGATAAGTTTTTCTGAGGTTCCGGGCGTACGGTTAAGCTTTTTGTCGAGAATACGGCACAATTCACGTACAAGGTCAATATTTTTCCATTCGTTGTTACCCCCGATGGCATATGTTTCACCCGGTTTCCCCTTATGAAATATCAGGTCAATGGCCTCGGCGTGGTCTTCAACGTAAAGCCAGTCGCGGATATTTTCTCCTTTTCCGTAAACAGGAATCGGCTTACTATTGATGATATTGATAATGACAAGAGGAATGAGCTTTTCAGGGAACTGATAAGGGCCATAATTGTTGGAACAGTTGGATATGATAACCGGAAGGCCATAGGTATGATGATAGGCTCTGACAAGGTGGTCGGCACTTGCTTTGGAAGCAGAATAGGGACTTCTGGGATCGTATGCGGTTTTTTCATTGAAATATCCGGAGGTGCCCAGGGAACCAAAAACTTCATCTGTGGAAATCTGATAAAACAATTTTCCTGCGAAATCGTTTTTCCACTGCTCAATCGCAGCATTCAACAGATTAACAGTTCCGACGATATTGGTCATTACAAACCGGAGTGGTTCCGAAATTGAACGGTCGACATGTGATTCGGCCGCAAGATGGATAATACCATCAATCACAAATTCACTGAACAAATTGTTTATAAAACCTGCATCAGCAATATCTCCCTGCCGGAAAACATAGTTAGGAGCGTTTTCAATGTCTTTGAGGTTTTCGAGGTTCCCAGCGTAGGTGAGTTTATCGAGGTTAACTATTTGATAATTACGATGCTGGTTCACAAATCTGCGGACCACATGCGAGCCGATGAATCCGGCTCCTCCGGTGATAAGAATGGTTTTTAAATACGGGCTTTTCATAACGAAATTATTGTTTTGTGATTCGGGTTCCGTAATTCGGGCATGCTTTTATTTCATCAGTTTGAATTTTTTTCCTGCATTGAGTCGTGTGACGCAGTGTTCGGTGTATCCTTACTGAATCAGGTGTTTCCGGTAATACTGTTCCCATTTCCATGCTGAGGCCAGGGTTTCTTCCAGAGTTTTTTCAGCTTTCCAGCCGAGTTCCCTGTTTGCAAGGGAGGTATCAGCCCAGACTTTTTCTATATCTCCGGGGCGACGACCGGTTATCCGGTAGTTAATTTTAACACCGGTAACCTTTTCAAAGGTCTTTATAATTTCCAGCACGGAATATCCTCTTCCGGTGCCAAGGTTAAATACTTCAAAAGGTTCTTTCTGGCGAAGGCTGAGAAGGCGTTGTATAGCCACCACATGGGCTTTTGACAGGTCAACCACATTAATATAATCCCGTATAGCCGTGCCGTCGGGTGTAGAATAGTCATTGCCGAATACCAGCAGTTCTTTACGAATGCCGGCAGCAGTTTGTGTAATAAAAGGTACCAGGTTGTTGGGCACACCCAGGGGAAGTTCTCCGATGAGGCCGGAGGGATGTGCTCCAATCGGATTGAAGTAGCGAAGGGAAATGGCCCGGAGGAGAGCATTGGAGCTGATGGTATCCCTGATGATTTCTTCAGAAATCTGCTTGGTATTTCCATAGGGAGACAAAGCCGGTTTGACCGGGCTGTTTTCCGTAACCGGCAGCTGGTCGGGCTGACCGTAAACTGTACAGGAGGAAGAGAACACCAGATGTTTGATTCCGGAAGCAATCATGCCTTCGAGAAGGTTGAGCAGGGAGAGGAGGTTGTTCCGATAGTAAAGCAAAGGTTTTTCAACCGATTCGCCAACGGCTTTGGAAGCGGCAAAATGAATAACAGCTTCTATGGAATTATAACTTGCAAAAAACTTATCAAGAGAAGTTTTATCGCATAAATCCAGCTTCTCAAACAGAGGTCTTTTTCCGGTTATTTTCTCTATCCGGTCAAGAACTTCGATGGACGAATTGGAGAGATTGTCGATGATGACAACATTAAACCCGCTCTCTATTAGTTCTACCACAGTGTGGGAACCGATATATCCTGTTCCGCCGGTTACAAGTATCATTGGGTTCATTTTACAGGCTCCAGTAAGTTAGCTGATGGATTTTTCCCCGGTAAACGCCTTTGACATCGGCAAAGATACCGCGGGATGATGAGAGATCAATAAAGTACTGTTCGGGGAGGGAAAGATAATCTTTATGGGCTACGGCCAGGACGATTGCATCATAGGGTCCAGCAGGATTTTTAACCAGGTGGTAGCCATATTCTTCGAAAACTTCTTCGGAAGAAGCATGGGGGTCGATAACATCAACCTGCACAGCATAGGATTCCAGTTCCCGGACCAGATCAGCCACTTTCGAGTTTCTAATATCACTTACGTTTTCCTTAAAAGTAGTTCCCATAACAAGTACCCGGGCTCCTTTGAGGTTTTTATCGGCTGCTATGATTTTTTTCACCACCTGTTTGGCTATATATCCTCCCATGGAATCGTTTATGTAACGGCCGGCAGTAATAATCTGCGCATGATATCCGAGCTTCCGTGCTTTATATACAAGATAATAGGGATCAACACCGATGCAATGACCTCCAACCAGACCAGGGTAGAATTTCAAAAAATTCCATTTGGTGGCAGCCGCTTCAATTACTTCATAGGTGTTTATTCCCATTCGGTTGAAGATAATAGAAAGCTCATTCATGAAAGCGATATTGATATCGCGTTGGGAGTTTTCAATGATTTTTGCGGCTTCAGCTACCTTAATGGAGCTTGCCCTATATATACCGGCTGTAATGATGGATTCGTAGACGCGTGCCACAACTTCTGCTGATTCCTCATCACAACCCGAAGTAATTTTTTTAATGCGTGTAAGGGTATGTTCCTTATCGCCCGGGTTGATCCGTTCGGGAGAGTAACCTACTTTGAAATCGGTTTTGTATTTCAGGCCGGATATTTTTTCAAGAACCGGGACACAATCTTCTTCAGTACACCCGGGGTAAACCGTTGATTCATATACCACATAATCTCCTCTTTTCAGCACCTTAGCTACGGTTTCGGATGCGCTGATTACGGGTTTCAGATCGGGTAAATTATAGTCATCAATCGGCGTGGGGACAGCAATAATATAAAATCTGGCTTTTTTAAGATCGTCCAGTGAAGAAGTAAAGGTTATGTCACATCCATCAAAGGCTTCCGGTGGAAGTTCGTTGCTGGGGTCAATGCCGCGTTTCATTAGTTCCACACGGTCTTCTTTAATATCAAACCCGATAACTTTCATTTTCCGGGCGAATTCAAGGGCTATAGGAAGACCAACATATCCAAGCCCGACAACAGCCAGTTGCTCTTTTTTTTCAATAAGTTCGTTCAGCATAGTAACATTATTCAAACTTATGGTTTCAAAAACGGATGATATTCTCCCGCCGGTTTCTGTGGAATCTGATGGCGGATAGCATAGGCAATTTCGACCGAGGGTCTGACATCTTCCAGGCCGAAGCCATTTCCTTTCAGAATTTCTTCATAACTGCGGGTGTGGAGGTCAGTGAATCCTTCACTGAATTCAATTTCTTCACCATTAATTTTAATAGAGCGGAATGTACGTTGCCTCCGATTCACAACCTCAGGAGGAAGATCATTGGCATCGATGCTCAGGTACCAGCGCACATAGGCATTTTGCAACTCAAGTATCCCTGCTGCCTTATCGGGTTGAGAAAGGTGCACTGTATTTCCCGTAACTTTGCCGAAAATCCAGCTAAGCATGTCAAAGAAGTGAATTCCGATGTTGGTGGCCACACCGCCCGATTTCTGGATATCTCCCTTCCAGGAAAAAGCGTACCAGCGTCCGCGGCTTGTTATATAAGTAAGATCAACATCGTACACCTTTCTGGGAGGAGCGGACTGAATTTTTTCTTTCAGCGCTATGATAGCAGGGTGAAGCCGGAGCTGTAAAATATTGAAAACACGATGGCCGCTTTCTTCTTCCATGGCTTTAAGACCATCAACATTCCAGGGATTGAGTACCAGGGGTTTTTCGCAAATGGCATCGGCTTTGTTCCGTAGGGCAAAACGGACGTGGGAATCGTGCAGATAATTGGGTGAGCAAATACTGACATAATGTATGGGTGAGCCTTGCCTCCGAAGCTTATCAATATGCCTGTCGAATCGTTCGAATTCCACAAAGAAATCCGTTTCCGGGAAAAAGCTGTCAAGAATTCCGACATTATCGCTTTTATCAAGAGCCGCCAGAAGAATATTCCCGGTTTCCTTGATTGCTTTCAGATGCCGGGGAGCCACATATCCGGCTACACCTATCAGGGCGAAATTGTAGGGTTTGGTTTCCAAGGCTGTTTTTTTAAGAGACGGTGAAATTACAAAATTTATTCAGAAGAGATTTTTCGTACCATGTCCTGTTCGAGTTTGTACTTTTGTCCGCTTTCAGGGCATATTGCCACACCGTTTTCATCAAAATGCAATCGGTGGCCGTATTCGCTCACCCAGCCTACTTGCCGGGCAGGATTGCCAACTACAAGGGCGTAAGGTTTTACATCTTTTGTTACCACGGCACCGGCGCCTATCATGGAGTATTCTCCAATGGTGTGTCCGCAGATGATGGTTGCATTTGCTCCGATGGAAGCACCTTTTTTTACCAAAGTAGCAACATATTTATCGCGTCGGATGATGGCACTCCGCGGGTTCAGAATGTTGGTAAAGACCATGGATGGTCCCAGAAATACATCATCTTCGCAAATAACTCCGGTGTAAATAGATACATTGTTCTGTACCTTTACATTCCTGCCCAGCCTAACCCCCGGGGAAACAACAACGTTTTGCCCCAGATTGCAGTTTTCACCGATTTCGCACCCCGACATAATGTGGGTGAAATGCCATATTTTCGTACCTTTCCCAATTACACAGCCCTCATCAATCACTGCCGTAGGATGGGCAAAATATTCTTTTTCCATACTTGACCAGATCAAAATTTGTTGCAGGAAACGAAGGTAATGAGAATCAGCAGAAAATCAAATGTTCACGAAAGGAATCCGGCTACTTAAAAAATTCCAGTATGGACGAACAGATAAACTGTAATTGTTCCTCGTCGAGTTCGGTATGCATGGGAAGGGATAGAACAGTAGAACAAAGCTCTTCCGTTACCGGGAATTCACCCTGCCGGTATCCAAGCCAGGAATATGCCTTTTGCAGATGAAGAGGCACCGGGTAATAAATCATAGAAGGAATTCCTTTTTTCTCCAGATATTCTTTCAATTTGTCGCGCTTATTGTTTGGGACCTTCAGTGTATATTGATGAAAAATATGATTTGACCAGGGAGCGGTAACAGGAACAGACAATTGTGGCACGGACCTAAGAGAAGAATTATAGAAAGCAGCTGCTTTTTGCCTTGCGGTATTATATGCGTCGAGGTATTTGAGTTTTACTTTCAGAATGGCAGCCTGAAGGGTATCAAGGCGCGAGTTAACCCCAATGCGGTCGTGATAATACCGCACTTTCATTCCGTGGTTGGCAATGGATTTGAGCTTTTCGGCCAGTGCATCATCGTTCGTCATTATGGCCCCACCGTCGCCGTAACAGCCAAGGTTTTTGCTGGGAAAGAAGGATGTACATCCTATGTCGCCCATGGTTCCAGCTTTGGCGTTTTGTCCGTCAGGGAAAGTATATTCAGCACCGGTGGCCTGGGCAAGGTCTTCAATTACAAATAAATTGTGCTTACGTGCAACAGACAATACAGAATACATATCACAGCACTGCCCGAACAGATGAACAGGGATGACCGCCCTGGTACGGGGTGTAATTGCAGCTTCAAAGGCTTCGGTGCTCATGAGGAAGGTATCCGGATCGACATCCACAAAAACAGGTTTCAGTCCTAAAAGAGCAACCACTTCAACGGTGGCAACAAAGGTAAAGTCAGGTGTTATCACTTCGTCACCCGGCTTCAAATCAAGGGCCATCAGTGCAATCTGAAGGGCATCGGTTCCGTTTCCGCAAGGTATAACGTGGCGCACTCCCAGAAAGGATTGAAGCGCCTCCTGAAATTCCCGCACGGCAGGTCCGTTAATAAATGCAGTACTCTCGATAACCCGTTGTATTTCTTCATCAATCTCGGGTTTTATCTTTACATATTGCCCATATAGGTCAACCATGTGGATCTTTTTCATAGAAGTTGTGTTGGAAGTGTAACTTAAAAACTTTTCAAACTTAAGGGATATTTATATAATAATCTTATTTTATGCGCTTGATTTTATATCCGAGGTTTCATGATGTATTGGCGCCCGGTTGCTTTTCTTCTTCTACCC
>CAZJQN010000035.1:0-8064 GCA_964548125.1 uncultured Bacteroidales bacterium
TTCCTCTAAAAATAGTTTTGCTCTAATTCAAATCATGTAGGTTTTAACAAAAATTTTTATAAGCCCGGTTGAATTTGTTAATTTATGGTACTTCGGTTAAACAAATTTATTTCCCCGTAGGGGATTAAGGACAAAGTTGTCAGGTTGTTGGGTTTCAAATTTTGTAATTTCCAATTTCCGGTTTCCCATTTCCCCTTAGGGGATGAAGATTAATAGCACAACAGACAATAGAATCCATTCTGTTTCCTCGTAGAGGATAAAGGTGAGATGCTTTTTTTGCATTTTTTGTCAACCGTTTTCAGAGCAAGCCTGATTTCTTCAACGCCTCCGGCGTTGGGAGGCGCGGGTCTGGCTTTCCATGGATGTAACCATGGACATTGGAATTAGATACCTCCGGCATCTATGTTTCCGGTCTCAAATTTCATATGAAATATGGTTCTTGTTTTCATAACGTGTATTGTACAGGAAATAGGAAATTTCTTCTGACTTCTGGTCTCTCATTTCCCCGTAGGGGATGAAGGACAATAGCACGCCAGACAATAAACAAATTTATTTCCCCGTAGGGGATTAAGAACAAAGTTGTCTGGTTGTCGTAGTTGTCAGGTTGTTGGGTTTCAAATTTTGTAATTTCCAATTTCCGATTTCCCATTAAATGGGGTTTTTGTTTTCATAGTGTGATCTCGTACAGTAAATGGGAAATAGGAAATTTTTGGAGTTGCCAACATTGACAACGATGACAACCATGAGAACAATGACAACTGTATTTCTAGCGCTTCTGCGTCTATCAGTGGTGAAAACCTATACGCCCGTACCCGAACCTATGCTACAGCAAAAAAGAGAACGGTGAAAAGCAAAAAACCCAACACAAGCCGGCATATCATCTGAAACAAAGTGGCATTGGCATCAAAACGTTCCAAAAATGGCATGTTCTGTAGTATTGCAAAAAATAGAGGAATAGACATAAAAATCCGGACGACTGGTATCAAATTTTCGTTCCAGATGAAGTACAGGAGCACCCGATCTGATTTGAAGGAAAGAGGCTATTTTTTTTCCAGCCGGTCGGGCACGTATTCGCTGCTGTCCGCCAACAATTTCAATCTGATAACGAGTTCGGAGAATTTCAAACAATGAACGGTCTTTGAATTGCAGGGAAGTAAACCGAGGGAGGTTTATATTTGGTATAAAATTTATATCGTAAAAGATCGGTCGACCATTATACAATCGCAGGCGTTCCATGTAAATGCAGCCTGATTCTTTTTCAAGGGAAGACAAGGGAAACATAAAGTCGTCATCCCATGGTTTTACTATTGGTTCAACCAGAATTTCCGTACGCAGGTTGTTTGCACCGAGTGCAGATGTAGTACCGGCAACCGAAAGGATTCCGATGTCCTTTGGGAAAGAACGTACGATGCTTCCTTTACCCTGATGACGGATAATGAATCCTTCAGATGCAAGACGACTCAGGGCCTGCCGAACCGTCGGACGAGTCAGGTTATGAATCCTACAGAGTTCATTTTCAGAAGGAAGGAGATCTCCTTCGCGGTATACTCCTTCCCGGATATGCCGTCGTAAGAGTTCGTACAATTGCCGGTGTTGTGGTATGGAATGGTCGTTCACAACTCAAATATAGGAAAAAATGATCTATCAGAATGTAAATGTACAAAATTAACTTGTAAATACAAGTTAAATTATATACATTTGTATCGGCTGTAAAAACTATAATATTCTGAACTTAATATAAACTTGTAATTACAAGTAATATGGCAGTACCAGTAATTATGCCACGGCAGGGACAGAGTGTAGAAACCTGCATTATCAGCAAATGGCATAAAGCAAAAGGAGATCCTGTCCGGCCGGGGGATCTGCTGTTTTCATATGAAACTGACAAAGCAGCATTTGATGAGGAAGCCAAAACCGAAGGTGTTCTTCTGGAAATTTTCTTTCAGGAAGGAGAAGAAGTACCGGTTTTATCCAATGTCGCGGTAATCGGGCAACCTGGTGAGGATTCTGCTGAGTTTCGGCCGGGGTCAGAAGTTGCAGGAAAACCGGAATCCCGATCAGAAGGAGAAGCCAAATCCTTAGCTACAGAGTCTTCTTTTGCCAATCAGATTGTTATACCAGCAGAGGAAAAGAAGAGAATATCGCCGCGAGCCAGACTTCTGGCCAGAGAGCTTGACATTGATGCCAGTAAGCTGCAGGGATCAGGTCCCGGAGGCAGAGTAATTGAGCGGGATGTAAGAAACGCCGCTGAAAGTAAAAAGAAAGAAATCCCATCGGCACCTATAGCCGAAAAGACCTTGCAGGAACCAATTCTTTCAGAAGAAGACAGCCGGATAGAAAAACTCAGCAATATACGGAAACTTATTGCCGCAGCTATGCACGCCTCTCTAAAGGAATCGGCTCAGCTCACACATCATACCAGCGCCGATGCCAGGAAGTTGCTTGAGTTAAGGAAGCAGTTCAAACTGGAAGCTGAAAAGGGAAGCCCTTATAACATAACCATTAACGATATGGTCTGTTATGCTGTGATAAAGGCTTTACTCAAGCACCCGCATGTTAACGCACATTTTTTAGGTGACTCCATCAAAATTTTTACAAAGGTACACCTTGGAATTGCAGTGGATACAGAACGTGGATTAATGGTTCCTTCCCTGAGAGATGCCAATGAATATACCCTTCAGGGTCTTTCGGCGCGGTTAAAACATCTAAGTGAGCAATGCAGAAAGGGTTCTGTAAATCCTGACCTTCTCTCTCCTGCCGCTTCATCTTTCACAGTTACCAATCTGGGTTCTTACGGAATTGAAATGTTCACTCCTGTTCTGAATCTACCACAGGTGGGTATCTTAGGAGTAAACACCATTACTTACCGCCCGGGGGATTTGGGGAATGGAATTATTGGTTTTATTCCCTTCATTGGTCTATCGCTTACGTATGATCATCGGGCGATTGACGGAGCACCGGCATCTGCTTTCCTTCTGGAAGTCAGACAGCAGATAGAGAATCTTTCCATAGAAAAATAAATCAATAGTCGCAAATCCAATATTCGATTAGCTATGCCAAAGAGCCAGTTTATCAATCCAAAGGAAGTCAGAAAACCATCTGAGATTCGTTTTGGTACCATTCCGGTAAATCAATATCAGAAATCGGTGAAAGATGAGATGAACCGTTTCGGTAAAGATGATTTTATGCGCATTTACCGAGACATGGTGATCATCAGGGAATTTGAAACCATGCTTAACCTGATAAAAACAAAAAATGAATACGAGGGGATTCAGTACAATCACCCGGGGCCGGCGCATCTTTCTATCGGGCAGGAAGCTGCAGCTGTTGGAATGGCGTATACACTCACTATTGACGACTATATATTCGGAAGTCATCGCAGTCATGGTGAAATATTGGCAAAAGGGTTATCGGCTATTACCAGGCTGACAGATGATAAACTTCTGGATATAATGAAAAATTACTTTGGAGGATCCACTCTTCGCGTAGTTGAGAAAGGTTATAAGGGAGATATAAAGGGGTTAGGAATCCGCTTTTTACTGTATGGAACCCTGGCTGAAATTTTTGCCCGTGAGAATGGTTTTAACAAGGGACTCGGAGGGTCGATGCATGCTTTTTTCACCCCCTTCGGTATTTATCCTAATAATGCTATTGTTGGTGGTTCTGGTGATATCTCTGTGGGAGCAGCATTGTACAAGAAAGTTAACCGCAAACCCGGCATTGTTGTTTGCAATATAGGTGATGCCTCGATGGGGTGCGGACCAGTATGGGAAGGTATTTCTTTTGCCACCATGGACCAGTTTTATACGCTGTGGGAAGAAGGGTACCGTGGAGGACTTCCTCTTGTATTCAATTTCATGAACAATTGTTATGGAATGGGCGGACAAACCATGGGTGAGACCATGGGTTTCGGGATTCTTGCCCGTGTAGGTGCCGGGGTTAATCCTGATATGATGCATGCCGAGCGGGTTGACGGATATAATCCTCTTGCTGTTATTGATGCTTTTGAACGCAAGCGAAAAATTATTGAAGCGGGAAGAGGACCGGTTCTGCTCGATACACTGACGTATAGAATCAGCGGTCATTCCCCGTCGGATGCATCTTCTTACAGATCGAAAGAGGAAATCGAAGCCTGGATGGCAGAAGATTCCATTCAGTGGTTTGGGAGGCAGCTTACTGAAGCAAAAATTGCTACGGAAAGTGAACTGGAGAAGATGCGCCAGGAAACTACTGCACTTATCAGAGAAATTCTGGCTCTTACAGTGGATGATACGATATCACCCAGAATGAATGCAGAGTTAATCGGGGAAATGATGTTTTCGAACGGATCGGTTGACACTTTCGGAACCGGCAAACCAGAAGTTCTGTTGCCGTTAGAAGAAAATCCCCGTGTCCAGCAGATTGCCAAGAAAGAGCGTTTTGCCTTTGATGCACAGGGGAAACCGGTTTCCAAAGCAAAAGTTTTTCAATTGCGTGACGCAATTTTTGAAGCCATCATCGATCGTTTCTACAAGGATTCCTCTCTGATAGCTTATGGGGAAGAGAACCGCGACTGGGGTGGTGCGTTTGCCGTATACCGTGGGTTGACTGAAGCTCTTCCCTACCATCGGCTTTTCAATTCGCCTATTTCTGAAGGAGCCATTGTAGGAACAGCTATCGGATACGGCATGTGCGGAGGAAGAGTGATAGCGGAAATTATGTACTGCGATTTTCTTGGCAGAGCAGGGGATGAAGTATTCAACCAGCTTCCCAAGTGGCAGAGTATGAGTGGTAATATGATTAAAATGCCTGTAGT
This sequence comes from uncultured Bacteroidales bacterium, assembly GCA_964548125.1. Classification (GTDB taxonomy): domain Bacteria; phylum Bacteroidota; class Bacteroidia; order Bacteroidales; family JAAYUG01; genus JAAYUG01. The sequence continues at coordinate 4,796 of CAZJQN010000035.1, forward strand.
TGTGCGTGTTTCCGTTGGTTCAAAATACGGCGCACAGCATTCACAGGACTGGTCTTCGCTGGTTGCTCATATACCCGGTCTCAAAGTAGTTTTCCCGGCTACACCTTATGATGCAAAGGGATTAATGAATGCAGCGCTTCAGGGAACGGATCCTGTTATCTTCTTCGAAAGTCAGCGTATTTACGACGTAGGGGAAATGTTTCATCAGGGAGGCGTGCCCAGGGAATATTATGAAATACCCATTGGAGAACCGGATATTAAGCGTCCCGGGAAAGACATCACCATCCTGAGCATTGGGGCAACTCTTTATAAAGCCGTATCGGCTGCTGAGATTCTGAAAAGCAGGTTTGGACTGGAAGCCGAAATCATCGATGCCCGTTCTCTGGTTCCATTCAACTATGAACCGGTTATTGAAAGCATCAAGAAAACCGGAAAGATTGTATTGACCAGTGATGCGTGCTCACGTGGGTCCTATCTGAAAGATATGGCACAAACCATCAGCGAACTGGCCTTTGATTATCTGGATGCTCCTCCCGTTGTGGTAGGTTCACGCAACTGGATTACACCTGCTCACGAAATGGAACAATATTTCTTTCCACAGGAAGATTGGATTGTGGACGCCATTCATGAAAAAATCCTGCCTCTTCCGGGACACAAGCCAGAAAACAACTTTACAAATGATGAGCTGATCAAACGCAACCGTAAAGGAGTTTGATTAAATTTGCTGCATGCGTGAGAAAAAATTGGTTCTTTTTGGTGCAGGAAAAATCGGCCGCTCATTTATTGCCCAGCTTTTTTGTCGTAGCGGTTACGAAACTGTTTTTGTCGATATTAACAAGGATATCATAAACGAACTCAATCGGAGAAGACGCTACCATGTTATTGTCAAAGGTGAGCAGGACGAGGCAATTGAAGTATTTCCTGTACGGGGTATTTTGTTAAGCGATGAAGAACAGATTATCAGTGAGATACTTACTGCCGATCTTCTGGCCGTATCAGTTGGACAGGCTGGATTGCCTGCAGCACTTCCTGTGATTGCCAGAGCACTGGTCACATGTTATAATCTCAATCCTGATCGGAAACTGGATATTATTATTGCTGAGAATTTGCGGAATGCAGCAGAATATTTTCTGGAAGAACTTCCGGCTTTCCTTCCCCCACGGTTTCCTCTCAGGGATGTTGTTGGTCTTGTTGAAACAAGCATTGGTAAAATGGTTCCTCTCATACCTGAGAAGGATGCACAAAAAGATATTCTGCAGGTTTATGCCGAACCATACAATACGTTGATTCTTGACGGAAAAGCTTTCCGGAATCCAAAGCCGGAGGTAGCTGGTCTGGCTTTTAAGGATAATATGAAAGCCTGGGTTGACAGAAAATCCTTCATTCATAATCTTGGTCATGCTGCCCTGGCCTATCTCGGATATCTTTACGATCCGGGTCTTCACTACACCTGGGAAGCCCTGGAAAATGAAAGATTGAGAAAGGATGTACGAAATACCATGCTGGAAGCGGCAGCTGCCCTTGCAAAAAAATACCCTGAAGAATTTACTCCTGAAAGTCTGGAAGAGCACACAGATGATTTGTTATGCCGTTTTGCCAACCGGCATCTCGGCGACACACTGTTTCGTATCGGATGTGATCTGTACCGTAAGCTGGGACCTGCTGACCGGCTTGCCGGTGCAATACGTCTGGCAATGGATGTCAGCATGCCCTACGACAAGATTCTCTACACGCTGGTTGCAGGTATTTATTTTCAAGCTACAGATGATAAAGGAGAAATGTTGCCTTCTGATCAGGAATTTCACATGCGTTACAGAAACCAGATAGATGCCGTGCTGAGAGAAGTATGCGGATTCGAAGAAGAAATATTTCCCGGATTGTTTCAGAAAGCCCGTGCATTTAACCGGCAGATTCTTGGCCTGGAATAAAAATAACTTTTATGAACAAAAAACAGATTGTTGAAGAAATCAGAAAAAAAAGAGGTTTTATCTGTGATATGGATGGTGTTCTGTATCATGGAGAACGGCTTTTGCCCGGTGCCCGGGAATTTGTCGAATGGCTAACCAAAGAAAAGAAGCAGTTTTTGTTTCTTACTAATGCCAGTGAACGCACTCCCAGGGAACTTCAGGAAAAAATGAAGCGCCTGGGCATTGAGGTTGACAAAAGCCATTTTTATACCAGTGCATTGGCTACAGCGGCTTTTCTTCATAGTCAAAAGCCGGGTGGCAGTGCGTTTATCATTGGAGAGGCAGGCCTCATTAATGCCTTGTACAATGTTGGGTATTCAATGAATTCCGTTGATCCCGACTATGTTGTCATGGGAGAAACCAGTTCATACAGCTACGAAAAAATTGTCCAGGCAGTAAGGCTGGTAATGAAAGGAGCACGGCTGATCGGTACGAACCCGGATGTTTCAGGACCATCCGGCGGAGGTGTTGTTCCGGCAACCAAAGCGCTTATAGCACCAATCGAAATCGCTACCGGCAAGAAAGCATATTTTGTTGGAAAACCCAATCCCTTGATGATGAGGATTGCGCTGAAAAAGCTTAATTGTAGCCGGGAAGAAACTATCATTATCGGTGACAGAATGGATACGGATATTATCGCAGGCATTGAGGCAGAGATCGACACTTGTCTGGTCCTAAGTGGTATAACCTCACGCGAAATGATCAGAAAATTTGCTTACCGACCACATTATGTTCTCAATGGTCTGCACGACCTTGTTAAAGATATTTCATCACAAAATACACAGGACGAAATTACATCATGAGTCTGAAGGGAATTTTATTCGACATGGATGGGGTTCTGGTAGATTCGGAAGAATTTATCTGTGAAGCCGCCATCCGAATGTTTAAAGAAAAGGGACTTGAGGTAAAGCCCGAAGACTTTGTCCCGTTTGTCGGAATGGGTGAAAACAGATATCTAGGAGGGGTTGCGGAAAAATACCATTTCCCTTTTGATCAGGAAAGAGACAAGAAACGCACGTATGAAATATATGCTGAACTGATAAAAGGTACCCTGAAAGCTTTACCCGGCGTTTATCAGTTTATTGAACAGTGCAAGAAAAAGGGAATTAAAATAGCCATTGCAACAAGTGCTGATAAAGTGAAGCTGGAAACCAATCTTTCGGTTCTTCAGTTTCCTGATAGAACCATCGATGCAACGGTGAACGGACTCGAGGTAGAAAACAAAAAGCCGGATCCGGAAATTTATCTGGTTGCAGCGAAGAAACTTGGTTTGCGTCCGGAAGAATGCCTGGTGGTTGAAGA
>CAZJQN010000035.1:8164-27944 GCA_964548125.1 uncultured Bacteroidales bacterium
GTCATTGCATTTGGAGCCTGGGCTATTGGAGGATGGATGTGGGGAGGTGCTGACCGGAAGGATGCTCTAAAAGCATTGGATGCTGCTATTTCTAATGGAATGACAACCATTGACACGGCGCCGGCCTATGGTTTCGGACTGAGTGAGGAACTGGTTGGTGAGGCTATAAAAGGAAAACGCAACAGGGTTCAGATTCTTACAAAATACGGACTTCGTTGGAATATAAAAAAAGGGCAATTTTTCTTCCCAACCTTCGACAATGCAGGAAATCCAATTGACATGTATCGTTACGCAGGAAAAGAAAGCGTTATCGAGGAATGTGAAAATAGCCTGAAACGACTGAAAACAGACTATATAGATCTATACCAGATTCACTGGCCCGATCCGACAACCCCCATTTCTGAGACCATGGAAGCAGTGGAGAAACTGATTCAACAAGGAAAAATCAGAGTGGCTGGGGTATGTAATTATGATGTTGAACAGTTAAAGGAAGCGACCCGGACCTTGTCAGTTGCTTCCAATCAGGTGCCATACAGTATGGTACGAAGAGATATTGAGAAAGACCTGGTTCCATACTGTCTGGCTTCACAAATAGCCATCATTGCTTACAGCCCGCTGCAAAGAGGTCTTCTTACGGGAAAAATCAAACCAGGGTATGTATTTGGAGAAGGAGACACCAGACCCTCCACACCACACTACAGAGAACCCAATCTCAGCAGAATTCTGCATTTTCTGGATGAACTGAAACCTCTGGCAGAAGACAGAAAAGTTACTCTGGCCCAGCTGGTATTGAACTGGACGCTTCAGCAACCAGGAATAACCTGTGTGCTGGCAGGAGCACGCAATGAAGAACAGGTAAGGGAAAACCTTGGCGCAACCCGGTTTATGCTATCTGCTGAAGAAATCAAAACCATCAATCAGAAACTTGATCAGCTGGTTCTGGAATTATAAAATAAAGGTGTATGAACTGTTTTAAAAATTTACCATCAGAAGACGTTCTTTTATCCTGGTATCAGCAGCATGATCACGAGGACTGGTACAAGGTAAATGCACATATACACACTCCCTATTCCTTCAGTTCGTTTGATACTATTGAAGCCATCTTTCAACAGGCAGTGTCGGAAAACATTAAAGTATTGGGCATCAACGACTTTTATGTTGCTGACGGGTATGATGAATTTGGCCGCCATGCCTCACTGAACTCCATATTTCCTCTGTTCAATATTGAATTCATCGGACTGATGAAAGAGAAACAGGAACAGGGAATACGGATAAACGATCCAAATAACCCCGGCAGAATATATTTCAGCGGTAAAGGTCTTGACCATCCCTTTCATACAGGTTTTCTAAACAGCCTTCGGCTCCGATCGGTAAGAAAAGAATCGCAGGAGCAGATCAGGAATATGATTGACAAAGTGCAGAAGATTATCAGGGAGATTGACAATTCCATCCGATTTGATTATTCCTACGTAAGAAAAAATTTTGCACAGCAATTGGTCAGAGAAAGACATATTGCAAAAGCCATCAGGGTTATTGCTGAAGAAAAATTCAGGGAGCCTCATGCAAGGAATGAATTTTATGCCAGACTTTTAGGGATGGAAGAATATACTGATCCCGGAAGACCGGATGTAACGGAGAACGAGATAAGGGCCCGTTTGCTGAAGGCAGGTGGCAGAGCATTTGTGCCTGAAGACGAAAGATCATTTCTTCCTGTTAAACATGTCATCAGCACTATACTTCAGGCCGGCGGTATTCCCTGCTATCCTGTTCTTCTTGACGATCCGAAGGGCAAATTCACGGAATTTGAAGCAGATAAGGAACGGCTCATGCAGGAGCTTCTGCAACTTAATGTTCGCTGTATTGAACTTATTCCCGGACGCAACAACCTGAGCATACTATCCGAATTTGTTAAGTTTTTTCATGGACACGGTTTTATTGTGATATTCGGCACAGAACATAATGCACCCGGATACCTGCCCCTCGAAGTGATGGCTCGTAATCAGGAACATTTAACAGAAGATTTGCTTAAAATTAATTACGAAGGGGCATGTATCATTGCGGCTCATCAATATCTTCGTAGCCGGAAAAAACTGGGATTTGCCTATCCTTGTGGAACCCTGGCTATTGAGAAAAAGCAACAATTTGAAGAATTAGGACGCGCAGTTATAACCTATTTTATTGCACAAGAACGATGAATGCATCATTGGAAAAACTCATTGAAATTTCCCGGGAATACGGAAAAAATAAAGATTTTGTGCTCGGCGGAGGAGGAAATACTTCGTATAAAGATGACCACTACCTGTGGATTAAAGCTAGCGGGGTATCGCTGGCTGATATCACGGAAGAAGGTTTTGTCCAGCTGGACCGAAGTAAACTCACTGTTATAGCCGAGACCATTTACAGCGAAGACTCTGATGAACGGGAACGGCAGGTTATGGCCCATCTTTATCAGGCCATTGTGGATCCCGAGAAGGGAAAAAGACCTTCGGTTGAGACATCCCTGCATAATCTTATTGCATACACCTATGTTGTGCACATGCATCCATGGCTGGTGAACGCCTTGTTATGTAGCAGAAATTCGGCACGGATTTCCCATGAGCTTTTTGGCGATGCAGCCCTTTATATTGGTTACACTGATCCAGGCTATGTGCTTTTTAAGAAACTGTCGGCTGAGGTTGAAAAGTACCGTCAGGTTCATGGTAAAGATCCCCAGATCATATTTTTGGAAAACCATGGGATTTTTATAAGTGCTGACACAACCGAAGAAATCAGGAAATTGTATCAAAATGTTTTTGAAAGAATATCCTCGAAAATATCCAAGGATCTTACTTTCGAAACCAGAAATGTTCCTGATCTCGCATCCGAAGTCCTCCCGGCCATACGAATGGCCTTATCGGTTCAGGGATTAAAAATAGTGTCAATACGGAACAATTCTCTTATTGAGCATTTTGCAGAGGATCAGGTTCATTTTCAAAAGATATCCCTTCCCTTCACCCCCGATCAGATTGTTTACTGCAGGGCAAAATACATATACATTCACAATACCCGAACATCAGGAGAGATAGTTTCCTCCTTCCTGCATCAATTAGAGAGGTTCCGGCAGGAATTCGGCTATGATCCAAAAATCATACTGATAAAGGGGATGGGGCTTGTGGCTGTTGATGCTCATTATAACGCTGTTCAAACCGCTCTTGATGTTTATGAAGATCTGATGAAGATCAGTTATTATTCAGAATTTTTCGGCGGACCCCGCTTTCTGACAATGGATCAGATATCCTTCATTGATCATTGGGAGGTGGAAAATTACAGGCGAAAGGTAAGCGTTTCAGACAGGCAGGGACGCCTGAACGGAAAAATAGCACTGGTTACCGGAGCAGCGCAGGGTTTCGGGAACGGAATTGCGCGTGGATTATTCAATGAAAATGCCCATGTTGTTATAGCAGATATTAATGATGAAGCGGGTCAACAATTGGCTGATGAACTCAACAGCACGTCCGGTAAAAACAAATCACTTTTTGTCCATGCCGATGTGTCGGATCCGGAGTCTGTTAAAAGAATGATAAAGAATACTGTCCTTGCCTTTGGAGGCATTGACATCCTTATTAGCAATGCAGGAATTTTACAGGCAGGCAGTCTGGATGAAATGGAACCAGATGTATTTGAGCGCATTACCCGCATCAATTACATGGGATATTATTTGTGTGCAAAATATGCATCCCGTATTATGAAAATACAGTACGAGCAGAACCCCGGGCATTTTATGGATATTATTCAAATTAACAGCAAGTCAGGGCTACGAGGCAGTAACAAAAACTTTGCTTATGCCGGAGGAAAATTCGGCGGTATAGGGCTTACTGAATCATTTGCGTTGGAACTGATTCCATATCATATCAAGGTAAACTCCATCTGTCCCGGCAACTTTTTTGAAGGGCCATTGTGGAGTGATCCCCATAAAGGATTATTTGTTCAGTATCTGCAGGCAGGAAAAGTCCCCGGAGCAAAAACCATAGAGGATGTTAAGGCATTTTATGAGCAGCAGGTTCCTGCCGGCAGGGGTTGCCGGATAGAGGATGTGATGAAAGCTATTCTTTATGCCATCGAACAAGAGTATGAAACAGGACAGGCTATACCGGTAACAGGAGGACAGGTGATGCTGAAATAAAATGCTTTATACTACTCCATTAAACTATTTAAATTTCAGATCAAGACTACCAACTGATTTAAAGCGAATATCATATCATACATAAAAACTTTAAAACTAATGATAACACCGTTTACGGATGCACCGGTAGTGGAAATTATTCAGGCAGTACTGGCTCCCGGCATTATGATTTCGGCATGTGGTCTTTTGTTGTTAGGAATGAACAACAAATATTCTCTGGTTGTTAACAGAATACGTTTACTTGACGACGAAAAGCGAAAGTTAATTGTGCAAAGGGAGGAAGATGGGCTGAAGGAATATGAATCCCGACGGCTGGCAAACATCAGTGTTCAGATAGGGAAACTGGCATACAGAATCAAGCTGGTACGGAATGCGGTTATTGCTTATTCGATTGCAGTGGGATTGTTCATTTTATCATGCCTCATGATAGGATTTCTGATATTTTTTTCGGGTACGATTTTTTCGGTTCTGGCACTTCTATTATTTCTTGCCGGGATGGTTTCCGTACTGGCAGGAGTAATTTATGCAGCTTTGGAAACACGAAAGGGTTATCAGATTGTAGAAATTGAAGTACATCAATAAAAGAAAAAATGAAAACCAAAGCAGTACGGTTATACGGAAAAGATGATCTTCGGCTGGAGGAATTTGAGTTACCTCCAATTAAGGACGACGAGATTCTGGCACACGTGGTATCTGACAGCATTTGCATGTCATCTTACAAAGCAACCAAGCAGGGAGCTGATCATAAAAGGGTACCCAATAATGTTCATGATCATCCGGTAATTATAGGTCATGAGTTTTGCGGAGAAATTGTGCAGGTGGGAGCAAAATGGAAAGACAGGTTTACACCGGGTCGCAAATTTGCAATACAACCGGCCATGCCGATTCATGGTAAATTCGATGCTCCGGGTTATTCCTACTCGTTTTGCGGAGGAGACGCCACCTATGTAATTATTCCTCCCGAAGTAATGGAAACAGACTGTTTACTGGAGTACAACGGAGAAGCTTACTTTTACGGAAGCCTTGCTGAGCCCATGTCGTGTATTGTTGGAGCTTTTCATGCCAGTTATCATACCCGGTACGGTACGTATGTTCATCAAATGGATATTATGCCGGGAGGTCGTATGGCCATTCTTGCGGGAGCAGGGCCCATGGGACTGGGAATGATTGATTATGCGATCCATAGAGAAAGAAGGCCCTCCCTGTTGGTAGTTACTGATGTGGATGAGGCCAGACTGTCAAGAGCTTCCTCTCTTCTTCCGCCTGAAGAAGCCGAGAAACATGGAGTGCGCTTGATATATTTGAATACCCGAACCGTAGGAGATCCTGAAAAAGTGCTACTTTCTTTCAGTGAAGGTAAAGGATTTGATGATGTGTTTGTTATGGCTCCCGTTCAACAAGTAGTTGAGCAGGCTGATCATATACTTGGCCACGATGGTTGCCTGAATTTTTTTGCAGGTCCATCAGACCCCTCCTTCAGTGCACTGTTTAATTTTTATAATGTTCACTATTCCAGCACACACATTGTTGGTACCAGCGGGGGAAATACCGATGACATGCGAGAATCGCTGGATCTTATGGCCCGGGGAATTATCAATCCGGCCACAATGATTACCCATATCGGAGGACTCGATGCTGTTGCAGAAACTACCAAACATCTTCCTGAAATTCCCGGAGGGAAAAAGCTCATATATACCAATATCAGTATGCCGCTTATTGCCATTGCCGACCTCAAGGAACACGGTAAAAAAGATCCCGTTATGGCTCAACTGGCAGAAATTGTTTCACGTTACAACGGGTTATGGAATGCAGAAGCCGAGAAATTTTTGCTTGCCCATGCCAGACCCATTTAATGAATCTCAACTGAATGATCTGGTCATTGCTGGCGGTTGCATCCGCATTATTGCTGGGCATTTATGATATTTTAAAAAAAAGCTCCCTCAGGGGTAACTATGTTTTTCCGGTTCTATTTATTTCCTGTGTAACAGGCGCTTTGTTATTTCTTCCTGCCATCATTCTGTCATTTGCTGGATTTCTTGCACCGAAGTCTTTGTTATATGTTCCTGATACTAATTCCCATGGGCATATCTTAATATTGTTCAAGTCTATTCTGGTTGCATCTTCGTGGATTCTTGCCTATTTTGCCATAAAACATTTGCCACTGACAATCACCTCTCCTATCAGAGCATCAGCACCTTTGTGGACACTTCTGGGGGCGGTATTCTTGTTTGAAGAAAAAATAAATGGATTGCAATGGGCCGGTATTAGCATCACGCTCCTTTTCTATTACCTTTTTTCACTGGTTGGGAAAAGAGAAGGGATTGACTTCCGCAAGAACCAATGGGTTTTATATATGGTTCTGGCAACCATTCTGGGATCCATCAGTGCTCTTTATGATAAATTTCTAGTATTGCGTTTAGGTCGCATGGCCGTTCAGGCATGGTATTCAGTCTACCTTGTACCTGTAATGCTTGTTATGCTTCTCATTTCATGGAAAAGTGGCAGAAGCAGCTTTTTCCCCTACCGATGGACATGGACTATTCCGTTAATCGGCATGACCTTATCAATAGCTGACTTTATGTATTTTTATTCTTTGTCATTACCAGGAGCATTGATCGGAGTTGTTTCAACTTTACGTAGAGGAAGTGTGCTGGTTTCTTTTCTTGGAGGAGCTATTTACTTTAAAGACCGTAATTTTAAAATCAAACTCATTATTCTGCTTGGAATTTTAGCCGGAATCTTGATTATTGTCTTTGGGAGCAGATAGATCGAATTGAAATTTCCCATTTGGGTAATTACATATTTTCAAAATTGCACAATGTGGTTTTTTCTTTTAGCAAAATTTTCTATTTTTAAATGAAATACCACAGAATCTTATTTTATATGAAATTTATAATTATTTCATTCTCTCTGATTACAGTATTTTTTCAAACCAGCCTTGAATTATACAGCCAGGACAAGGAAAATGTTGCAAGGGTATGTTTTTTCCGTGTTCCAAATTATGTTGGTTCGGGAATAAAGATGCTCATTAAAGCCAACGGACAGCCAATTGCCAGATTGAAAAACGGATCTTACTTCTGGTATGAGGCAAGTCCAGGTGAATACAATTTTACAGCACATAGCGGAGAGGAAGGTAAAATCAGAATGACGCTTGAGGCAGGGAAAACTTATTATATTAAATGCTATCTCAATCCTGGATTCTGGACCGCCATTTCAATTCTTGAACCGGTGGATTCAGTAAATGCAATTCCTCTTATTGAAGGAGGAATGTTAAAACCAATTTCAATTACAAATATTGATACTACCAGTAACAATTCACGAATTACAATAAGTATGTGTGCAGGCGTGGGATTCCAGTCTATTCCCTGGTTTATAGATGAGAACGGAGACAATGTTAATTTAAGCACCGGAGGCGGATATGGTATAGGAGTGGAAGGAGGACATTTAATAGGTAAAAATTTTGATATTAGTATTGCTGCCAATTTTCAAAACAGTTTCCTGGTTCCTTCCCTGAAAAATGCAGATGCAAATTTCAGGCGTTTTATTATACTGGCTACGCCTGCGTTGGTAATTCCGGTGAAAGGAAAAGAAAGCATGCGTTTCCGTCTTGGTGGAGGGCCGGGAATTTATTTGGGTGGCAGAATGATTGTTGACGGAAAGAAGATTGATGGAACTTATCTGAACATCAAGTATAATACAGCCGCGGGCTTTCATGCTCAATTTCTGTTTGAGACCAGTTACTCTGACAGATTTTCATTCAATATTGGACTAAAATACTATCATGTAGCTTACCGCTACCAAAGTGTTAATTACCCATATACCATCACCGGTGAGAAAGTTACAAAACCTGACGGATCGGGAATTGATTTTGTAATGGGATTATCCTTACATTTTTAAGAGCGTTATTCAGGATTGAGTTTGAATTTATTCGCCACTTCCATCTGCAAGTAATTATCGTAACTCATACAAGTGTTTGCAGCAAACTCTCCTGCTGTTTCAATGATGGATGCCCATACTGACGACGAGGTTTTCGGAAGCGAATCGAAACCTATTTTGTGTTTTACCAGGCCATATAAAATTCCTGCATTAAAAGTATCACCGGCGCCAATGGTACTGACAGGTTGAATAGCCGGCACATCGAAATGTTTCTTCAGGGAGGGTGTAATCAGCGTTACTCCTTCGGCGCTCCGAGTATAAATAAGAATTAGGTCTTCCTTTCCAATAGCATCGAAAGCTTCCTCAGCATTTGTTGCACCGAAAATATATCGGAAATCTTCATGAGAACCTCTCACAATCATTGCATTGTGAAAATTTTCGATAAGAAGAGGCCGGAGCAGGTCGAGTTCATTCAAATGCGCTTTTCTGAAATTTGGATCGTAGTATATTATGGTTTTACGATCCTGTGCCTGCCGGATCATACGCGAAAGAGGTTTGCGTATTTCTTTTGTAATAGCGAAAAAGGATCCGAAAGCAAACAAATCGTCTTTTCTGATATCAGGCAGGATAGTCTGAAGTCTTTCTGAGGGATAGTCTTTGTAGAAAGAGTAGGAGGCATTCATTTGTTCGTCAAGAAAAGCAAGAGCGATAGCCGTCTTACCCTCAGAAAACCTGAATACCGAAGATGTGTCAACACCATTCTTCCGAAGGAAGGCATCTACAAAGTTACCCACCTCGTCTTTGCCATATTCACTTATAAATGTAACAGGAAGTCCAAGCCGGCCAAGGGTAATGGATGTATTGAGCATGGCGCCGCCCGGCCGGGCAGCTTTTGGCTCACTATTCCGAAAAATAATGTCAAGAACGGTTTCTCCTATGGTAATTATTCGTTGCATGAAATAAGTCCTTTCTATTTAACCAGCGCTGAAATCATTTTGAATTCCTCAGCTTCGCTGGTTTGTGTAAATTCAAACAACAGTGATTCAGCTGTAGTAATCACCGCTCCTTCTGAGGCCATCCGCTCCAGAGCAATTTCCCTGTCATACAGATTGCGCGATGAAGTACAGTCAGCAACAACAACAGCGGTGAACCCGGCGTTGATCAGGTCGATTGTTGTCTGGAGAATGCAAACATGAGTCTCGATGCCAAAAACGATAATATTTGGTCGCCCATGCTGCTGCAGGGTTTTGAAAACTTCAGGAGCGTCACAGCAACTGAAAGATCTTTTCTCCAAAGGAGAAACAGAGGCAAGGATGTCTGCAAGCTCAGATATAGTAGAACCAAGTCCTTTAGTATATTGCTGGGTAACTACAAGAGGTACCCCGAGTATCTGAAACCCCCTCAGAAGAATATCCGTCTTTTTCAGGAGATTCTCCTTCTCTGCCATGCGAGGAAAGAGCTTTTCCTGCATATCGATCATCAAACCAAGAGATTGTTCTTTAAATAAGCGCATGATGCTATTTTTTCTTTTCGTTACTTGCAATTTCCCTTGATTTGGTTCCAAGATATCCGCCATGATGCCGTTTCGCATAGTCTTCAGGAGAAAAGCGGATGCGTTTCATCATCATTACTACCAGAATGTCACCAATAACAGTCATCACAGTAGTGGATGTAGTGGGGGTTAATCCGAGAGCACATACTTCCCGGGGTGCCCCGGTAAAAATAGTAACATCGGCTTTTCTGGCTAACGGGCTCTCAGGATTCCCTGTAATTAAAATAATCGGAATATCAGGAATAAGATTACGGGCAAGTTCAAACAATTCCAGAATTTCACGCGTTTTTCCGCTGTTGGAAATCAGCAAGAGGAGATCATTTTGCTGCAGCACGCCCAGGTCGCCGTGTTGTGCATCAGCCGGATGCAGAAACACTGCCGGGGTACCTGTCGAACTGAATGTTGTAGCGATGTTAATTGCGATTTGTCCGGCTTTTCCCATACCGCTGGCAATTACTTTGCCTCCTTTAAGATGAACGCGATTGTAAATCAGGTCCAGTGCCTGCTCAAAGTGCTCTGCAACAGGAATATTCAAAATAGCATCCGCTTCGCTCCTGATCAGTTGTTGAATTTCTTTTCGCATATCGTCAACCATAAAGAGCCAAAAATAATGAATTTGTATGGAATGTAAAACCAGCAACTATTTGTCTTGCTATCCAGAAAGTGTTGACCAGACATTCTGGAGATTTTATCAAGCATTTTTTCTTACCAGCAGAATAGTAGTAAGTAGTGACAATACATCATTTTCAAGTTCAATGGTAAGAATAATGAAAAATACCTTTAATCTTCCAAAGATTTCAATTTGCACTTTTGAGGTATTAGTGGCCAGTAGTTGAAATTTTGCCTAATTTAGGATCGGGAAAAATAAAAGCTACCAAATGAAAGCAATGATGTTGACAGGTATTCGCCGGATGGAAATGATGGAAGTACCGGAACCAAAGATTTTAAATGAAGGGGATGTCAAGATCCGAATGGATGTAGTGGGTGTATGTGGTTCCGATATTCATTACTATACTACTGGAAGAATCGGCAGCCAGGTTGTCCGGTATCCTTTTCCGGTTGGACATGAGGGAGCAGGAACGGTTGTAGAAACCGGCAAAAAGGTTACCCGGGTTAAACCAGGAGACCGCATAGCCATCGAACCTGCCATGCCCTGCGGGGAATGTGATCAATGCGTTGCCGGACGACCGCATACCTGCCGAAAACTGAAATTTCTTGGCTGCCCGGGACAGGCAGAAGGCTGCCTTCAGGAGTATATCATTATGCCTGAATCGAGTTGTTTTCCACTACCTGAAGGAATGACAGCCGACCAGGGCGCTATTTCAGAACCTCTGGCTATTGGTGTTTATGCCGTTCAGCAATCTATCCCAATGAAAGGAAAGCACATCGGAATTCTCGGATTTGGGCCAATAGGGATGAGCGTACTTCTGGCAGCTCAGGCTGAAGGCGCAGAAAAGATATTCATAACCGATAAAATTGATGCACGGCTTTCCATTGCAAAAAAAAGTGGTGCTTTTAAGGCTCTGAATGTAACGAGGGAACCAGTTGTTGAAATCGTCAGCAATGAAGAACCATTATTGCTGGATGCCGTTTTCGAATGCTGCGGCCAGCAGGAGGCCCTTGAACAGGCCATTGATCTCCTCAAACCGGGTGGAAAACTCATGATAATTGGCATTCCTGAGTTTGACAGATGGTCAGTTCCGGTAGACAAAACCCGCCACAAAGAAATTTGTATCCAGAATGTCCGCCGGCAGAATCATTGCGTTGAAAAGACACTTCATTATCTTTCCTCTGGAAGAATAGACGTAAGTCTGATGCCAACTCACAGATTTCCCTTTGATAAAGCCAAAGAGGCTTTTGATCTTGTTGCCGAATATCGTGACGGTGTGATGAAAGCTATGATTGATTTCTAACGTTGCAAGCCCTTTCATCGCCTGGTTTTATTCTAATCCAATTTGTTCATTAGATGCTCTTGAAATGAGCAGACTGATGAACCCAAGTCCGGAAGGAGGGACTAATTAGCATGCGGTTATTAATAATTCTCTTTATGCATCTTCTGAAAAATCAATCGCACAGGAAGTAATATAAAGACCCAGACGAACTCTGCCATAATGAGAAATACAGAAACTTCAGGTTTCAGATATAAAATCGAAAGTGAAATACCCAGGCCAATATTATTCATCCCCGAACTTACTGAGTAGCTAATTTTATAAGCGTTTCCTTTCCTCCAGCCCATTAACCATCCGTATAGAAACATCATTAAATAGGCTAAAGCTGCCAGGATAAAATCGATGAATACCTTGAAAGGATCAGACAATATAAGTTTCTTATTCAGAGAGATTGCTATTAATAACATAATGACCAGGGAAATAGTGGTAATCAGTGAAAGATTTTCCGAGATGGTTCTGGAAATTCTGGGAACTTTGCGCACAGGTAAATGGAGGAAAAAGGGGAGCAAAATGGTTAGAAGAACTGCTTTCAACAATGGCCAGGAACTGATATGAACCTGTCCATGATAGAGCAACGGTGTAAGTACAGGAATGGTGATGATGGAAAGAAAACTGCTGAAAACAAGAACAAGCACCGGCATATTAACTGAGATGCCAAAGAGTGAGACGTACGTAGGCGAAGCAACTGCAGCAGGCATCATACAAAGGAAAGCGAGACAGAAAGCATAAAACGATGAAAAGGGCAGTACAAGAATAAAAACAGCCAGCGGAAAAATAAGAAAGCGCAGAATTACATACAAAGTTGCCTGCGGTACCATAGAGGCAAGTTTCCCGTCACCCAGAGAAACCCTGAAAAATGAGGCAAATATGATTACGGCCAGAAGCACCAGCAACCATCTGGCTGAAGCCGGATCCGGCTCGGGAATAAACATCGCAACCACAGAAGCCAGTATAAGAATCAAACTGAAGTACTTCTGGGTCAGGGTATTCAGACGGGACAACATAAGGTGCAGTTAGTTTGCTTTTCGAGCTGTGCGACAAACTGTTAGCTGATTTCAGGACCAGTTTCTCAGGCCGGATACATTTTCATTAATTGCTTAAGAATAACAACGAATTCCTGTTTTTGTTCCAGTTCAGCTACCCATACCAATCAGAACGGCTGCAATAATCAGCACAGCAAGGCCTGCAAAAAGGATTCCCAGCGTTTTCCGGGACACTCCCTTCCATTCGCCGGTAAGAATACCAACCAGGTTACTGAAAACGACAACAAGTGAAAAGAAGACGCCCCAACTTACGGTAGCAAATTCGCCCAACCTGGTGGTACCCATGCCTTTGAAAATGAATTGGGTGAACCAGATAGTACCAGCTAATGCAGCAAATATATAATTCAATTTCAAAGGGGCAGTCCTGCTGGAATAATCGCCAAAGCTTTTGTTCTTAAAAGAAAGCACCATGCAGTAAACAAAATTGAACAGGAATCCGCCGATTAAGAGAACGGCATACACCGGATTATAGTTCCAGAGGCTACCCGGGTTGAAGGATTCGGCCAGATCAACCATAGCCTTGCCGGAAGCTTCTCCGAAAGCGAAGCAGGCGCTCATAACGCCGGCAATCAAAGCAACGGTAACGCCTTTCCGAAAATTTTTTTCTGAAGGCCGACCTTCGGCCTTTGCGTTAAGTTCATTTTCTTTCCTGTGTCCTGCATATCCAGCTATTGCAATTCCTGCCAGGGCAATGATGATGCCAGCCAGAACCAGACCAAATTTCTCAGAGGAAACAAAAGCAGAAAATTTACCCTGAAAAGCAGGCGTAATCAGAGTTGAAAGGGCAGCCGTGAATCCCAGCGGCAGGGCAGTACCCAGACCAATACCCAGGTATCGATTGGAAAGTCCCCAGGTCAGTCCTCCTATCCCCCACCCTGCTCCAAGGAGGATCGGCAGTAAGATACTTTTCAAAGGAGCCTGGCCAATAATCTGTCCCAAATGAGGCACAGTAATTAGAGTTACTATCCAGGGAACAAGAACCCATGCAAACAGTCCCTGAATGATCCAGCCAGTCTCCCATTTCCAGTTTTTCACATATTTCAGGGGCAAATAAAAACTTCCTGAGGCAAAAGCCCCGATAGCAATAAGTAAAAGTCCGAAAGTCGGGTTAGTTTCCATAATTTTAAGAATATATCTGATACGAATATGCAAAAAATTTGAAAGTATATCACCCGGAGGAAGAAAAAAACAGACCACAAAAGCCATCAAAGCTTCTGTGGTCTGTGAATTATTAAATCAGGGAATATCCTGTTTTACCTGAAGTTACTGAATTACAAGCCGGTTTCTGATCAATTTTCCGTTCCCTTCAGCCTGGATCACATAAATTCCCTTCGGGATTCCTGACAGGTTAATATCCATGTCTCTTGCATTTAAATTGGTTCTTAACACAGTACGTCCAGCAAGATCCGTCATAGTAATGGTTTTATAATCCATCGAAGGAAGGGTAACCCTGACCATGCCGCTGGCAGGATTAGGATACAATGAAAGTTTGACCGCTCTTCCATCGTCTATTCCCTGTGGAGTATAGACAATGATATAGAAAATGGACTGAACTTCATTGTTCTGACTGTCACGTAAAGTCAGCGTTACCTTAGCCGAACCGGTTTGATTCTGAGCCGGGGTAAATGTAAGGGTAGCGGTATGATCCTGATTAATGGACGAAACTTCAAACTGACTGAACAGTGAAGAATTGTCATTTTCTGCAGTAAGTGTCAATCCATCAATCTGGCCGTTGCCATCAGAAATTCCGGGAATTGTCACAGTTGCTTCGCCAGAGTTTTTAGCCACCTTAACATTGGCAACCTGGCCAAGAGCCAACACAGGCGACTGGGAAGAAACCAGGGTAGTAACACTGCTGGCTGGCAAAATGAGGGCTCCGTCAGTAACCTGATAAACGCCTGCATCAACATGTTTTTCTGTTGATGAAGTTCTGAATACCTGATAACTCAAAGGTAAACTGGCGCCAACCAAACGTACCCTGATCGGAGAGGTTCCCTTGTTGATCATAACCAGAGTGAAAGAACCATCGGGATTTTCGTATGCCGAACCCATCAGATCACCGATTTCGGGAGAGGTATATACACGTACCGCACCGGGTTTAATATGGGCAAAGAACTGTTGTGAAACATAATAGGACAGATTGGGAACATTTGAGGTAAGCTGCATGTCTTCAAAGCTCCAGTTGGTCCAGAGAGTAATGTTTCCGGCAATAAGTGATCCGTGCAAAGCGCCGGCCAGCGACATAGCGCTTGACCACCCGGAATAGGCAATATGTGTTTCGGTCATCCACATTTCTTTTGGATTAGGCTCCTGGATAGCCAGATTATACAGGTTAGCCCAATTTGAATATGAGGGGAACCCGGGAGTAATACCTGTTCCGTCATATCCATGAACGGCAAATACAGTAGTGTATTTGTCAGCATCGGGCAACGCACGCACTGCTGCGAGGTATCCTTCGTTGCTATAATCACCCCAACCGATTCCAAATACCTGTTCAGGCATATAGAATCCAACGTGGTCAAGTCCTTCACGATGGAACCGGTCACCTACAACCTTAATCAGTTCAGCAAATTTGGGTCCGCTCAGGATGGCTGACGGATACGGTTCATTGAAGTAGGGTTCATTTTGCAAGCCAATGGCTGTTATATCAATTCCTGCCTCTTCCTTGAAGGCTTTTACCAGAGCAGCCATGCTTTCGGCAAATTCTTCATAATAGATGGGATCAAGTATATTGTCAGTTTTTTCCCATTCCTGGGCTTCTTCACGGTGATCGAGGCTCAGATTGCGTTTCATCCAGGCCGGAGGACTCCATGAAGTAAGAATGAAGGTCTGAACGCCTCTTTCTTTTAACGATCTGAAATAATCCCAGTTGAATGCATTGTAGTTGAACCCTGCCATATTCATCACATTAGGATCTTCGTTATCGTTAACCGGTTCCCATTGATTGCCGATGATTCCGATACGTACTGCCGAGGATCCCATCGCGGTGTACACATCAATCAGGCGAGGTTCGGTCTGGAAAGTGCCAAATCCTCTGATGGTCTGGAATTTCTGTGACCTGTCGATGGAAAAGTGGATTTGCTGGGCGGGATCAGAGGAAATAACATTGATTCTAAACGTCAGGGTCTTTGTATTCGAGCCCTGGGCAGACACATTAAGGGTAACTGTGACTGTACCTGTATTTCCGGCAACAAATGTCAGTGTAGCTTTTCCGGTTGTATCAGCGGAAGAAACAGACGGATTAGGCATCAGAACAGTATTGGAGCTTGTAGCTGTAATCGTTACATTACCATGATTACCTTTTCCGTCGCTTATGCCTGTTAGCGTCAGAGTGTGCTGACCCGAACCCGCGTAAACATTTTGCGGAGGAACGGGATCAATCGTAACATCCGGCACAAGCGGTTCATACGAAGCTTTTGTTCCAAACCGTATTTTCCGGTAATAAACAACACCGGAGGCGTTTGTAAACGGCCATGATGGTTTTGCATCATGCAAATTGATCAGTAAGGCATTGATACGATGGATTTCAATCGGATTTCCTTCGCTGTTATTCAGATCGCCAGGGTGTCTGTAATCGAAGCTAAGGGTTTTCCACTCATTGGGTGTAACTTCGTACTGATGCTGGCTGCTGTTCTGGATATTACGATTGATACTTCCATCGGTACCCAGGGCATCATAAAAGTAGTTCCAGTGCCATGTGGATTTATCCTTTGAGAATACCTCGTAGGAAACAACCGGCATTCCGCTCAGGTCTAATTCCAACGGCAACTGTAGCCAGATTCCTCCGTAGGTCCATTTGTCTTTAAATGTAATGCGCAGAGCCTTTTCACCAAGTGTATCAACTACAGCCAGGAAATAGATCACACCATTCTGTTCAGGACTGAATCGATTGAGAATGTTTGGATCATTCAGGTCAATTTCGTATTCAGTGACAGGCGGGATCAGTGACTCAATTTCAAAGGATTTAACAACGGTTTTATCACCGTCGTTTTCAGCTGTTCCGCCATTATCAGCAAGTGTCAGAGTTATAGTAACTTTTCCATGCTGCCCTGCAACCGGAGTAAAATGAAGCTCTGCAATCGTATCACCCTGGTTATAAACAACAACAGGATCAGGAATTACACCGGGATTAGAACTTACTGCCGTAATAGTGAGGGTTTGAGTATTGTTATCTCCGTCAGATATTCCATGTAACTTCAATACCTGCATACCGGCATTATTCAGTACACTGAAATTTGAGATATTCTCGATTGTGGGAGGATTGTTCAGGCTGATATAAGATTTCACTTCAAATGTCACTCCGGTAGAATCATTTTCACTGTCGATTGCAAATACAGAAATATGAGCAGTACCGGCAGTCTGAGGAGTAAATTTCAGCCATCCTGAGCGGTTTCCGGAGGTATACAAAGTCTGTAAGTTTCCTGTAACGGTAGGATTGTCTGAATAAGCTCTCAGTACAACAGTTTGCTCTATATCTCTGTCTCCATCACTGATCCCGGACAGTTTAACAGAATATTCTGTTCCTATTTTAACAACCATACTGTCGAGCGAATTGATGGTAGGTGGAGCATTATTTGAAACAATTACGTTGAACCTGACCTGGTTATTTTCAAACCCTGTTTTTCCGACAGCGGTAAGAGTAAGCTGTTCACTTCCGGCTGAACCGTTCAGATTGAAACGGATTCTGGAATATCCATAGGTAGCAGGTTTACCATTTTCCACCCTGGCTTCATAAGTAACAGGGTCAATCTGAATATTGTTCAGGAGAGAGGAGGAGGAAATTTCGAGATGATCGGCATTAGCTATTTCAGGAACCACAATCGTTTGCTGTGCCTGGTTTCCTGCATAAAAATGGTAATCAGGAATCTGTCCGATGTTGGCAAAACGACGCGCTGAATCGCCCATGGCAAGATCGTCAATATAATAGCGGCCATTGAAAGTCAAGGCAGTCCCGTTGACAACCACTTTAATTTTGGCTATACGGGTAAGATCAATAATAGTAGCTCCTGTAAAATCAAAACAAACGTCGTTATATCCATCACTTTTAAATACCCGTGTTCTTCTGTATTCAGATCCTGAACCAACCAGTTCATTATATTTATATTGCCCACCAACCAGTGACACCTGATAGCCTTTGCCATCAGCATCAATCAGGAACACCTGCATAACCATATCCTGGTCGGCTTTGACCTTCATATTGACATAGGGATTTGCAGAAATGTTGTAGGAGGCTCCCAGATCATAATCAAAACCAACCCATCGCTGGTTTCTGTTAACATTTACCTGTAAGGCATTGTTGCTGATATTCAGTGAATGATCGGCAGTTGAAGCAAGCCCGGACGGCATTCCTGCATTAAAACGCTGTATAAAGCCATTCCCAGAAGAAGGCACCTGCTGGGCATATCCTACCCTGAAGTAATCGAGCCATACATTGCCCGATGTACTGTTTGTCCATCCATTAGAGATGTCAATCTGTATCTCGTTTACCAGACTGGGATTGAAATCAGCATTACCTGCGATAAGTGAAGATAAATCGAAATAATAATAGGTATAATCACCCGGAGTCAAAGCCTGTGTCAGTTCAATCTGAGTATTTTCAGCAGGATTACTAAGTTTAGCCGATTTAAACCGGACGTACATGGTGGTTGCGATGTCAGATTTTACAAAGAACTGCAAACTGGGCAGGCTGGCCATATTCAGATTGGGGTTCCATAGCTGCAGGAAAGACCAGTCGTTGACCTTTTTGTTCACTGCAATTTTCAGAATTCCTCCTGTTACAGAAAGAGTAAAAGAAGGATCCCCTCCGGGCATGTTAATAGCAACGAACCGCGGCTGACCATCGTCAAAATTGAGATCAAGCTGGGTAGTTTGGCAGAATGAGTTCATGGAAGAGAGGAAAAACAGAAACATTCCTCCCAGAAGAAGTAATTTTCGTCTCATAAGGGAAATTTTAGTTAATAATCAGGCTGAGCAAAAATAATAAGAATTGATCAAAATCCCTGAGCAGGACAATAAAAAAAAAGGGAGACCCTTGTCGTCTCCCTTTCATATTATTGAATGGCGATATTATTTCACAATTTTTTGTGAGAAATTGCCACCGTTGCGATCGGTAAAGCGGATAACGTAAACACCTTTTGCCAGGTTATTCATATTAATTGTTCTGGAGGGGTTGTTTACGCTCAGCACCTGGGCGCCTGTAACGCTATAGATTGACACATTTTTCAGTTCATTGGCCCTGTCAATGATAAGGTTTCCGGCCGAAATATAAGCTTTGTACGGGTTAACCTTAATGCTATTAACTCCGAGAGCCTGGAATCCGAATTGGCCAACAGCACCATAAAAGGCAATGGCCCAGTATGCTTCATTGGATGTCGTGCCACCCCATGCTTCGGAACGGTCAGGATCAGTATTATCGTCATCTCCGTCCTCATTGTCTGAGTCCATGTCATCCACCTTTATAGCTACCGACATTTCGGTCCAATCGGTAGGATTGGGGATTTTCCCTTCATAGGCGCCATGAAATACTGTCATTGGGACTATAGCAAGGAAATAATAACCATCTGCTTTCTGTTCAAACACTGCAGCACATGCTTCAGGAATGGAACCCATTACAACGTCGCCAAGGGTATCTTTATCGGGGCCTTTAAGGGTATAAAAAGGAGCTGAAGGATGGAGGTCGGTACCTGACTGGAGCACCCATTCGGACTTATAAGCACCGGCTTCGGTCCAGCTTCCGTACATAGCCATCTGAACATATTCCGGCCCCGGGATATTTCTGTCCCAGTAATCATAGTCATAGGGATCATCAGGAGTAGTGTTTGCACCAGGATCAAATCCGGCAGGATAGATCGGACGGCCCGGATTATATGCATCTGCATAAGGAGCAGGGTGGATTTCAATTCGGTCGGAAGCATGGATTTCATCATCTTCAACCTTAAACAGGAAGTAGAGATTGTTATTATTCCATGCAACAACTCCGTGCGCTGTAAGGTCAGCTGGATCTTTTACCTGGGCTGCACCATTAGTAAAGTTGTTAATGGGGATGACAGTAACCCTGTCGGTAAAAGTGGTACCGGTAACATAAGTCCACATTTCCTCCAGAGAATTGAAATCCTCATCAAATGTGTCGGAAACCTTAGCAATGGTCACCGTATCCCTGGCGTAAGGATTCGTCTGCCAATCGACTGGAAGCATCTGC
>CAZJQN010000036.1:0-27801 GCA_964548125.1 uncultured Bacteroidales bacterium
TTAAAACCTACATGATTTGAATTATAGCAAAACTATTTTTAGAGGAGATTAGTCACTAGAAACACAATAAGTATTTAAACAACTTGTTTCTATTGACTTATCAAGGCAACCCCGACTTATCAAAATCTTTCATTCCGAACTTTCGGAATGAATATATTTTGTTAGTCGATACGTCAATTGATCTTTTCAAGTGACGGATTTGGGGTAAATCTAATTCCCCGTTAGGGGATAAAGGAAAAAAGATTGAATCATGAATCGTTCAACATGGATTTATACAGCTCAGCATATTTCAAAGCGACAACCTGAATGTCAAATTTTTTCGCCACCGTATCCCGGGCACTTTCTGCGATGGTTTTATATTCCCTGTTGTCAATGATCCACCGGATTCCTTCCCGCAAATCATCTGCATCAAACGGTCTGGCAAGGTATCCGTTTCTTTGATGTTCTATCATATCGGGATTTCCTCCTATATCAAATGCTACCACTGGTGTTCCGCATGCCATGGCTTCCATAATTCCGTTGGAAAGATTCTCTTGCTCAGAGGGAACAACCATAATGTCGGCCGCTGAATAAACAATGCAAAGAGAAAGGTCATCGTGCAGGTTCCCAAGAAAACGAACCGGGACAGAAATCCCTGCATTCCGGGTATCGGCTTTTGCACCGAAAACCACAATAATGATATCATCCCTGACAAAATTTTTCATTGCCTTCAGAAGGTGATGAAAGCCTTTTCTCCTCTCAGCATTGGAAAATTGTGCCCCGAACAAAATAACCTTCTTATCTGCAGGGATTGAAAGAAGATTTTTGGCAGTATCTTTTGCCACTGGCTTATATTGCATGGTATCAATGCCATTTGGCAGGTTCACTACGCGAACACCCTGCAAAACCGAGCTTGCCGAAGCAGCTTCCTGCATCCACCGGCTCAGTCCAACCATGGTTAGATGAGACATTGCAGAAAAAATCTTTTTCTTCCTTTTTTGTATCCATGTGCTGAGGTCATTCTGCCTTGCCGAATGGAGCACCGGACAACTCCCGCATACGGTGCGGTAACGACTGCAGTCATTGTCGTAATGGCATCCTCCTGTAAAGGGATTCATATCATGCATGCTCCAGACCACCGGCCTGTTCAATCGTCCTATGGTTTCAATCGAAATAAAATTGTCAGAAATCCAGTGCAGGTGAATGATGTCAGGTTTTAGAGACCTGATAGCATTCATGACAGGAGTTTTCCAGAACGAAATGGAAAAATTTACATCTTCCCTCCGGGGATACCGGTTGAGCCATAGCAGGTAATCGAGATGATAGGAAAAATAATTACGGATTTTACTGAATCGAACCTGATGAACATATGCATTGTCGCTCTTTCTGCTTTTAACCAGCATGTGCGAATCGATACCGGCTTCCCTCAATCCTGTGTGCAGACGAAAGGCTGCCCGGGCTGCTCCACCTTCCAGATCACTGGCGCTTAGATGCAATACGCGTATGTTCATAAGGTAAGTTCGCTAATTCATCAAAAATACATTTTTTTTTGACCTTTGTTTTTACGGGATAAGTTACTTTCGTAAATTAGATAACATTGAATTCATGTGGAAATAGAAAAACATTCCTACATAAAAACGAAGACAACCTCAAGGGAAATGACCTACTTTGATCCCTTGATCCATTGGTTGTTTTGTTTGTTCATTCTCCTGGTGCCCTATCTTGGAGGGTATCTGCCCCGTACAAAGGTTGGAGGAACCACTCTGGACATTCGTCATTTTTTTCTGGTAGCCTTTACCTTTTTCTTTTTTCTCAAATTTTTCCTCGGACAGTTCAGGGCAAGGGTAAGTCCTTTTTTGATTGCACTTGCAATTTATATGATCTATGTATTGCTCAATAAAAATTTCCTTACTGGCTCTGTTCCGCCTTCCCTTCTTTTTAATCTGGTAACAACGTGGTTTACACTGGCGTTGTTTGAGAACATTGTTTATACGGCTGATGAACACAAAAGGCTGTACGTTTTTTTGCTCGTGGTAGCCGTGGGATGTTTCATCGCAAGTGCCTTGCAGACCTTTGTTGATCCGACTTTCTATGTAGGGAAATATAAGGAGGCACTTTACTGGATCCGTTTCTTCAGTCGTTATGAGGGTATTGTGCGCAATAACTCCCTTTTCGCAGGAGTGGGACCTTATGAGGCCGGAATTGGTATTTCCTGTCTTTTCCTCTATTTCCTGTTCAGAAATTTCAGGGAATATTCCCTGAAAGACCTTGCTATTGTGGCTATGCTGGCCTTTTCGGTTGTGGTAACCTATTCGCGCTGGATCTGGGGATTTGCCCTTATCGGAATTCTGGTTTTTGTATGGTATCGATATAAGCATTACAGTATCGTGCTTTTCCCTGCCATTGCTCTTTTGCTGATTATTCTCTTCCTGGGATTTTTCTCACAGATAGAACAGTCAAAAGTCTATCAGAAGCGTATAGCAACCGAAACCTACAAAGGCAGAACCGAAACTACCCAGATTTTTGTAGAACGGTTCTTTCACCAGAAACCCATATTTGGTTTCGGCGAATCGAGCTGGCAGGATAAGGAATATCTTAAATTCAACTGGTTTGGTATTCATGTTGCATACTTTGACATTGTTTTCAGAGAAGGCCTTTTTGGTCTTGTCCTGTTTGTACTTTACTGGATTTTTGGATTCCTACGTTTCCGGAAAAGCTTCCGGATAACCGGAAATCCGATGCTGATCGCTTTTTTCTGGGGATATGTATTTATCAACTTTACCGCTCTGTTTGACAATCTGAATTATTACGGATATTTTCTTATGTATTATTTGCTGAATATGTTCCTTCAGAATAAACAGGAACCCATAAGTGCTTAATTGTGAAGTCTTGATACTATGATGACTGATCTGCCCCGCCACCAAAAAGTAGCCATCCTTCTGCCGGTACATAACGCTCTTCCTTATACAAAAAAAACACTGGAGAATCTTCATCAGCTGTTGTCATCTGATTCACTTACTTCCGGCGGCTTTGATTTTAAAATTGTTGTAGTGGATGATGGTTCTACAGATGGAACCTTTGAATGGATACAGTCGAATTTCCCATTTGTATATGTACTGTCCGGTGATGGAACTCTCTGGTGGAGCGGTGGTATCAACAGAGCTGCAGTGTTTGCTTTGTCGGAACTTAATGCAACCTATCTTCTGCTGTGGAACAATGATATTGTGGCTGAAGAAGATTATTTTCCGGCATTATGCAGAATATTGGCTGAAAATAAACCTGAAATAATTGTAGGCTCAAAGGTATTTTTTGCCGGAGCGAATAATATCCTGTGGAGCATGGGCGGATACTTTAACCGTGTTACAGGTATTAAGTATCCCATAGGGTTTGGAGAGTATGACGGCGAAACATACCGTAAACAACAAGACGTTGACTGGCTGCCTGGGATGGGAACCTGCCTTCATCGGTCAATTATTGAAAAAATTGGTTACTGGGACGAAGTGAATTTTCCTCAGTATCACGGTGATTCCGATTTTACCTGTCGCGCAAGGGAAAATGGCTTCATTCTTAGGGTTTATCCCGAACTCAGGCTGTGGAATCATACAGACCATACAGGCGCTTTACACCAGGGAAGGTGGAAGGATTTGTTCCGGTCGTTTTCATCAATTCGTTCCAATTACCATATCGGTAAGGATATTATGTTTTACCATCGGCATGGAAAAGGAATTTTCTGCTATTACGGACTTTTTATTAAATACATGAGGTATGTGGGAGGCTTTTTAAAGAAAAAGCTTTTGGATACTTTGGGAATAGGACGGAAGAACTCTGCCATCCAATCGTAAATGTATGGAATCCCTTGTAATTGTTACGCCCTCGTGGTTTATTGAAGTGGATCTGCCTGTAGTTAGAGCATTATCATCATACTATAACATACATTGGATGATTTTATTTCAGAAAGATCTTCGGGAATATGCTCCCGCCGATGTAATTCGTCTGACAGCTAATCTTCCCGTTGCACTGCATATGTTTCATCGCAAATACCGCCGTCTGCATCCCCATAATGCTCTTCTTGCCTTTCGTGTCGCCAGGAAATTAGCTTCCATTTCTGATGCCCATGTGTATTTCAATACACTGGAAGATATGTACCTTTTGATTCTGGTCAGATTGTGCTTTTCTCCTTCCAGAATTATTATCGGGGTACACGATTTCATACCTCACCGTAAGTTTTCTACACCACTCATTAAATTTACCCACCGTTTGGTTTACTGTTTCTTCTGTAATTTTCATTTCTTTTCAGAAACGCAGATGCAGGCTTTCCTGAAGAAATATCCGCAGAAAAAGACCTGGATGATTCCAATGTATATGAAAGATTATGGTCCTCCCGGTACAGAAAAATCCCTGAAAAGGGTTCGCTGTCATTTTCTGTTTTTCGGACAGATGCGTTATAACAAAGGAATAGATGTGTTAACAGAGGCTATTAATTTGTTATGTGAAAAAACCGGAGATTTCCTGGTTATATTGGCAGGAGCCGGGACAGAAGCTGAAAAATACCGCCACCAAATCCGTGATCAGAGTTGTGTGATATGGGATATCCGTATCATCCCCGATCAAAATATTCCCGATCTGTTTGCTAATGCCGACTTTTTGGTTTTGCCTTACAGGGATGTGACCCAGAGTGGTCCTCTCTGGATTGCCTTTCGGTACGGTGTGCCGGTTATTGTGAGCGATTTACCGGGGTTCAGGGAATGGATAACAGAAGGGGAAACGGGCTTTTTTGTACCTCCGGAAGACCCGCAAGCCCTGGCCGATACTATGTTAAAGGCATTGAACATGTCATTGGAAGAAAAGGATCGAATGCAACAAAACGTAAGACACTTTGTTCGTATAAAACTCGATCCGGAAAAAATCACATTAGCATATAAAAATATGTTTTCCGGGGTACACCTTTAGAGAAAATATGAATACAGTTCGAAAAATACTGATTACAGCTCCAAGTTTTAACGAACGAGAAAACGTAAGCGGGGTGGTCTCCGTGGTCCGCATGATTATGCAGCTCCCGGGGTACAGTTTCACCCATTTTCGTCTGGGTCGCAGGGATAACGAACGATCAGGCATGTTCTGGCTGATAAGCCAGATAAGGTCTCTCCTTTCTTTTGTGAGTATGGTAAGGCATTTTGACCTGATTCATATCAGTTACTCTTTAAATCCACCTTCCATTTTCAGGGATTTTTTTTATGGTCAGTTTGCACGATTGTTCGGGAAAAAGCTAATAGTCCACGTTCACGGAGGAAAGTATCTGACCCGGAAACCCAAAAGCGTTCTGCTTGATGCAATGATAAGACACCTGCTCCGGATTGCGCACAGGGTAATTGTCCTCAGTGCCAGAGAAGAACAACTTCTTCAGGAAAATTACGGGCATTATCCTGTAAGTATTCTGCAGAATTGTGTTGAGATGCCTGCTGATATTCAGCGGAGCGAAAATCCGGGTCCGCATCTCCGGTTGCTCTTCTTTGGCAGGATTCATGAATCTAAAGGTATTTGGGATATTTGTGAAGCCATGAAAATTCTGGCTCAGCAGAAAGCAGATGTTCTCTTTGATGTGTATGGGAAAGGTCCTGAACAGGAACGATTCCTGGCTTCCTGTTACCAGGCAATGGGGGATAGGTTCAGGTACCGTGGTGTTGCTACAGGTGCTGAAAAATGGAATGTGCTTGCTTCATACGATGTCTTGCTTCTTCCGTCACGTTACGGCGAAGGTCTTCCCATGGCAATGCTGGAAGCAATGGCAGCAGGGCTTGTTGTGGTGGTCACCGATGATGCATCTATAACAACAGTAATTGAGGACGGCATAAACGGAATTCTGGTCCAGAAAAATGATCCCCGTGCATTGGCAGAAAAAATAAGCTTTCTGGCTGGCAACAGGGAACTTGTGCAATTTTTGGGAGAAAAGGCTCGTCAGACCATCCGTTCACAATTTACTGCAGATAATTATCTTTATCATCTTGATTCAATTTATAAACAATTGGTTTAGAGAATGGCTTCTATGCAGAAAACTGAAATACTGGGATTTAGTGTATATTCGGGAACACTCGATGAAATTCCATGGGATCACGTTCCGGTAATCGTGAATACCATCAATGCATATTCGTATGTGGTAACAAAAAGAGATTCACTGTTCCGGAAGGCATTGATGACATCGGATGTGCTGGTTCCTGACGGGTTTCCTGTTGTAATAGCGGCCCGGATCAGGGGCGACAGAAGAATGCGGAAAATTGCAGGGGCTGATATTCTGTTCTATTTGCTGAAAATGCTTGAGAAACAAAATGGAACATGTTTTTTTCTGGGGTCTGAAGAAGAAACCCTCAGGCGCATAGAAGAGAGACTTAGTAAAGAATACCCCTCGGTAAAAGCTGCTTTTTTTTCACCTCCGTTCAGGAAAGAATTTTCAGAAACTGAAAATCAGGAGATGGTCGGAAGAATTAATTCCTTCAAACCCGATGTTTTATTTGTAGGGATGACTGCTC
This sequence comes from uncultured Bacteroidales bacterium, assembly GCA_964548125.1. Classification (GTDB taxonomy): domain Bacteria; phylum Bacteroidota; class Bacteroidia; order Bacteroidales; family JAAYUG01; genus JAAYUG01. Next base: position 6,504 of record CAZJQN010000036.1, read on the forward strand.
CCAAGCAGGAAAAATGGGTGCTTACCAATAAACCGGCTATCCATCCGTGCATTGTCTGCTCCATTGGTGCCGCATTCGATTATTTTGCAGGAACTCTTCCCAGGCCCTCACGTTTCTGGATAAAAATCGGAATGGAATGGTTTATTCGTCTTGTAAAAGAACCCGGAAGGCTCTGGAGAAGATATCTGGTTCATTCTCCCGTTTTCTTTTTTGACCTGTTCAAATATCTGATCTTGGGTAAGACGATGATGAGAAAGGCTGAAAAAAAATAATTACTTGTAATATTCGAATCGAAGGTTTAGTCGTTCTTCGATGGCCTCTGCCAGAGCCAGCAGATCTTCGTCATCGTCCGTTCTCCACCTGACTTTCAGTTCTTTGCCACATAGATTAATCCCTTTCATCAAAGTATGTAAAAGATCCATCAGTTCCCTTGCGGAAGCTGAATCACAGCAAAGAAAGTCACAGTCCATTATTGTAACTGGTTCGGGATTTATGACGTATTTTCTGACCCATTCGTGAGCTGCTCTAAAGTAAATTGAGGCGTTAGACGGATAAGAACATCCCTGAATATGTAGATGGCCAGGTTTTAAATTGAATGTGAATGTTTTATCAGAACCAGGAATGTAAAGGTTTTCCATTACGTTAAACATTTATCTTTTTAGCAAGTTATAATTTTTTTTGAGACTTTAACAGACCTTAATTTTTTACCCTCTTCATCTTGATTTCAAACCTTCTTTCTGTGACGTTCATCAAATTTATTAATTACTGGTGGTTTCTTATTATAAATCATTTATAAGTGTTACCAGTTCACCGGTCAGGATAATTCTTGCGTTGGTCAAAAAGGCAGAACTTTTCTGCGGTTTGTTTGTCGTTAAGGATAGAAATAACTTTACAGTAGTTAAAGCTGTTGAACATGATTAAAAATCTTGCGAACTATTTCCTTACACGCAGATGGTATGTACGTTCCAAATCGCTGAAGGGGTATTCGCCGGTTTTAGCAGCCTTTATTCAGGTTTCTGATATTCTTCTTCTTATCCTCATTAACCTTCTTACATGGAGAATTTATCGAAGGATTGATCCTGAGTGGACCCCGACATTAACTTTTTCTCTCGTTCTGTTTTATATAATTCAGTTTGTTATCTGGTTTTCTCTTCTTCAGGTAGCTAATCTCCCGAAAATACCTCGAACTACGCGTACAATGGTGCTGGTTTTTAATGTGTTGCGTATCAGTTTTATTGGATTGATTACCCTTTTCGTTTTTAAGTATCTGTTTGGAGTAAAGCAGGTTACACCAACATTGATTTTTCTTTTTTCTATTATAGCTGCTTTCATATATTCAATAGCCCATATTATTTCGGTCAGGCTTTTTAAGATCTACCGGAGCAAAGGATATGATATTCACAAGGTACTTGTATTTGCCGATACCTATTCCGAAGATTTTATTCGAAAGATAATGGAACAGAAGGAATGGGGCTTTGATATTGTTGCCATTATTTCTGATTCGCGTATCATTAAAAGTAAATTTGAAAGTATTGTTCCTGTTTATTCATCGCGTTTAGATCCGATTGAGTTAATTAAAAAACACGTGGTGGACGAAGTGATTTACAGCCGATACAGGTTTGTAGAAGAGGAATTCCGAAAGGTTATTCTCTATTGTTTTAAGACAGGAATTATTTTCCGGATGCAGTCGGAACTTTCACCTGTTGATGATGTGAAGATCCGCCTGGAGCAATTGCACAAGATGCCAGACCTGGTTTTTTTCAATCTTCCGGGCGACAATTTTGCGCTCATGTTCAAATCATTTATTGATCATGCTGTTTCGCTTGCTTTAGTTTTGATTTCTCTTCCTGTTTTTGCTGTGATTGCCATAGCAATTAAACTGGATTCTCCTGGTCCGGTCTTCTTCCTGCAGAAGAGGGTCGGACTCAGGGGAAGAGAGTTCTATCTTATTAAATTCCGCACCATGGTGAAAAATGCGGAAGAGTTAAGAAAATTGATTGAGAAACAGAATGAAATGGATGGACCCGTTTTTAAGGTAAGAAATGACCCCAGGGTGACCCGTGTTGGAAAATTTCTTCGCGAAACAGGGCTGGATGAGCTTCCTCAGTTATTCAACGTAATAAAGGGCGAAATGTCACTGGTTGGTCCCAGACCTCCTCTTCCAAGCGAGGTGAAACAATATCCGGATCAGTACCTGCGACGGCTTTCTGTTAAACCAGGAATTACCTGTACCTGGCAGGTTGTTCCCAACCGGAACTCAGTCCGGTTTGAACGATGGATGCAACTCGATATGGAATATATTGACAAATGGTCTCTGAAACTTGATTTTCAGATCTTTTTGAAAACTTTCCGTACAGTTATTCTCCGTACCGGCCTCTAAGCAATTTTTCCCCTCTTCATGTCGTTTTTTCTGTGTAACTTTCGGGTCAATCATGTTACAGTCTTTTATATTTTCAAATAATGAAACATCGTGATATCTCTCTTGAACAGACCAATCCTATAAAGGAATTAATCTTTAAGGCACTTGACTACAAATGGATTTATATCCTGAGTCTTGCCTTGTTTTTGGTTTACTTTATAGGTAAAAATAAATATGCTCCCCGTACTTACGAGAATTCAGCTACTATTCTGTTAAACAAGAATCCAAAATCGATGCTGGGAGGTGGTAACCTGCTTACAGGCCTTGAAGCACTTGAGTTTGCCAATAACGTTGAAAATGAAGTGGCCATCCTTTCTTCATTCAGTCTGGTTAGCAACACCATTTTTCTGCTTGATTTTGACGTTTCGTACTTTTTTGTAAGGAACGATTACATTGGAAAGTTGATCGGCAATTCAGCCGTAACAAGAGAATTATATACCAGTTCCCCGTTTAAAGTAGTTCTTGATAAAACCCATGTTCAGCCCATCAATTCATCTTTTTATATTTCTATTTTGAATGATTCTGTATTTGTTCTGGAAACATTCATAGAAAAGCCCTATCTCTACAATTATATCGATGGAAATGTCCAGGCAGTAAGTCCGATTTATCTCAAAAAACAGTATAAATTCAATACCATGATAGACACCAGTTTTCTGAGATTCCAGGTAGTACTGAAGGATCTGGCTAAAGCAAAGGAATTGCAGAAAACCGGACAATTGACGTTTGTTCTGAATCACCCGGAACAAATTGCTTTGCAGTATCAGAGAAATATAAAAGCCGAAGCTAAAAACCCCGGGTCATCAGTAATTAAAATTACCCTGAAAGGAAATCACGAAAAAAAGGTTACAGATTTTCTGAACAAACACATTGATACCTATCTTACTAATAACCTGAATAAAAAGAACAAAATTGCCATCAGTACCATTGAATTTATTGATTCACAGCTTTCTGATATTTCGGATTCTCTTACTACCGTCGAAAGGAGATTGCAATCTTACCGCTCTTCCCATCAGATTACCAATTTGAGTTTTCAGGGACAGAAGTATATCGAACAGCAGACACAACTGGAAAATGAGAAAGCACGACTGGTTTTACAGAAGCGATATTATGATTACCTGGTTGAATATCTTACTTCAAACAAAGATGGGTCCGACCTGGTTCCACCTTCCACTATGAATGTGGTTGACCCGGTCATGAACCAGCTTGTGGTGGAACTGATCAACAACAATGCAGAAAGAGCATCGATTCTGCAGAATGAAAATGTTCAGAACCTGTTTCTCGGGCAAATTGAAAACAAAATCAACAACCTGAAAAAGACTATCCTGGAAAATGCCCGGAACAATCTGAATACCATTCAGATTTCTATTAACGAGCTGGATTATCGCAGTAAAACTCTTGCCAATGAAATTGCCCGTCTTCCTGGCACAGAGCTGCAGCTTGTTGGAATCGAAAGAAAATTTAAACTGAACGATGCTATTTATACCTATTTGCTTGAAAAGAGAGCCGAGGCGCAAATTGCCAGGGCATCAAATACACCCGATTTTGAAGTAATTGATATGGCCAGAAACACTATGGTTAAAGCTATATCGCCTAAAAGAAGACTCAACCTGGTTCTGGCTGTTCTTTTGGGCCTCCTCCTCCCCACGCTGTACATCCTTTTGAAAGAGTTCTTTAATGTCCGCATCTCAGAAATCCGCGATATTGAATCCATCAGCAACTTGCCTTTTCTTGGTGCCATTGTACGAAGCCGAAAGGAAACACCCCTGGTGGTGAAGGAATACCCACGTTCCGTTGTATCAGAATCATTCAGGGCTTTGCGAACTAATATTCAGATCAGGCTCGGGACTGATCGGCCCGTGATACTGGTTATCACTTCTTCTACAAGCCGAGAAGGGAAAAGCTTTATATCGTTGAATCTGGCCTCATCTTTTGCTTCTTTTGGAGGAAAAACTGTGCTTCTCGAATTTGATATGCACAAACCGACTCTGACAGAACAACTTAAGCTTAAACCAAAAAAAGGATTAAGCAATTACCTAGATGGACAGGCCTCATTCGATGAAATTATTCTGTCAACCGGCATTGCCGGAATGGACTTTATTCCGTCAGGTCCCATCTCTTTCAATCCTTCCGAATTAATCAGTACGCAAAAAGTTAGTGAACTGTTTGATATGCTCAAACAAAAGTATCACTACATTATTCTCGACACACCCCCACTTGCCGCGGTAGCTGATACATATCTTTTAATGAAACATGCCGATATGAATATTCTTATTACGTGCCGGAATACCACCCCAAAAAATCTGTTTTTGGCTGTGTTAGCTAATCTCGAAAGCAACCAGATTGGAAACCTTCAGGTGGTTCTGAACAATTATGAACTGCGAAACGGGCGGGATGAATATTCGTACGATTACAGTTATGTACAGGAAGGTAAACCTAAGTCTTTTGGAAAAAGGTTAAGAAGGTTCTTTTCATTCGGTAAACGGCATTGAAGCAGGAAATGATAGATTTCCTGACTCTTTATTTCACCGAAATGGCAAAGTAGAGAACGGCGATCAGAGTTGTTATGGCTGACAGCAGGGTTGAAATGGTAGTATTCTGATAACTTGTTGACTTAGCCTTTAGAGGCTCTACAATAATCACATCGTTGGGATAAAGAAAATAATAGTCGCTTGATGCAAGCTGACGGCTTGTGAGATTAATATAGCGGTAGATGATCTCTCCTCCTGTTTCTCTAACAACAACGATCTTTTTACGGTCGCCATAGCGTGAAATACCCCCGGCAAGAGCCAGTGCTTTATAGATGTTTATTTTTTCGTCAGTATAGGTATAGGTGCCCTGTCTTTCAACTTCTCCAAGTATGGTAACCTGGTTATTGACAAACTTGACGATTACTGCCGTGTTGGGTAAATAGTTGGCAAGCAGGTTCTCGATCCGCATAGAGGCTTCCCGGGTAGTAAATCCTTTCAGATAGATCTTGCCGACAAAGGGGAAGTTGATATTACCTTCCGAATCAACATTATAACTAACAAGATCAACCTGGGTTTGTCCCCATAAGGTGGCATTGTCGTTAAAAATTCTTGTAGCCTTTTCATCAATGCTGATAACTTTTATGTAAAGCTGATCAAAGGGAGCAATAATTCTTTCAGCCCGGGGAGATTTGTGCACTTCAACCGAGTCAAATTTCCGGTCAAAATAAACCAATTGCTTTTGCGGTATACAACCTGTAAAAGCAAAAATCAATATCAGAATGGCCGGTGCCAGAAACCGTAAATTGGTTAAAGACTTCATATGATGCATGTTATTTCTTCTCCAAATTTTCTTAACAAATATAACATTTTTGCAATAGCGGCTGTTCAAAGAATTTCTATTGGAAAATGCAATGACAATATTTTATGCTTCATTAGCATAATGTTTATAACTCAAACGGTTGGCATTGATCGCCAACCGTTTGAGTTATATTGCATCGTTTTATTTAGAAATCTGATTATCTGACCTGCATCAGTCGCAAAGTCTTAGTTCCCTCCCATGTAGTCATTCTAACGAAATACACTCCAGTACTGCCATCAATGCGGCCACTCTCTTCCGGTTTCCAGGTAATAATCTGTTCTCCGGAATGCATTGCATTCAGATACATTCGGTCTATTAGTTTGCCTGTTGCATCATAAAATGTGAGAGAGACGTCTGTTTTCGATGTCAATATTATACGGAGGTTTACAGCTTCCCGGAAGGGATTTGGGTATGCCACAATTTTCGGCATGGCTTCAACAACTGAATTTTCAGTTGTTTTTGCACCGGTATATGTGAGGAATGCTGTTCCAAATCCGGCAAATGTCAGGGAAGACCCTGTCATGGCAGTCCATGTCAGATTATTATATTCCTGCATATTTTCATGGTTCCAGAATCGAAGGGTGTACTTGTTTCCTTCACTGAAACCGGGTATGGGAATATCAGAAGAAAGATCTGCCATGCTGGCTGAGATACCAAATACTTCAGAACCATCAAAAACGGCTGCACCGACGCATATATCCCCATCGAAAATTCCAATTTCATCGCCGGGTTTCAAACCGTCAATTCCTTGAAATCCCTTTAGCACGAAATTCATCGGTGCATATAAATCTCCCGGAAATGCCTCGGAAAAATAGGTTAACCCTTTTCCGGTTGGTGTGTAACTTTCGGCATACGATTTATCTCCGCTGGTGCTCGTTGTGAGGAAATCGGACCCACTCATGGTTACGTAATACCCTTCTCCCGGTTTCAGACTATCCACGCCGATGGTAAGTTTACCTGACTTCAACAGATTGATCTTTGCGTTATCGTCCTTAAGCTTGTAGAAGGTCTTTCTCTCTATCAGGGATGCAAACAGACCGGTAAATGCTGTCGGACTCTTTGAAGGGTATCCTATCAGGTTCTGACCTTTGACAAGAGGGATGCTGATATTTTCTTTAACGGGGGATCCCTTTATTTGCATGGATGCACTGGTGCGCAACCAGACATGGTATCCCTCTCCGGGGCGAATGCGTTCAAGATTACTGAACCATGTCCCATCAGGCAGTTGAATCATGAAACGACCATAACGGTCTTGTATTTTAATAAGTTGATTACCGGAAATCAGTGGTGCAAAAACATGGCTCAGGCTGTCGTCAGCCGGGACAACATAAAATGAAACCATGTTCCATCCTTCTTGCAATTGGAGATTCTGAATACTATCGGCAACTGTTGCCGGAGGTTCATTAACAGGTTCAGGTTGGGAGTTGCCTTCATTTCCGTCATAAATACATACAATTGCCTTCCAGGGTGCCAGGTTTACCGATGCCGGAAGCCTCGTTCCTCTGGCATCAATTGCATACTCTCCTGTATTCATTGAGGTGGTTGACAATGAGGGATTTGCCAGAAGGCGGGAATTGGCATACGGATCAAAGGGAGCGGTGGCAACTTTATATAAATGGATGTTGTCAAAGTACATGGTTGCATCAAAAAACTTACTCGTACCAAAAAGGAACTTGCCGGTTGAATTCTTTCCGGAAGTGAAAATGTATTGGTATTCTGTCCTGACCGTATCGCAGGTAACAGCATAATTGAATTGAACTGGGTTATCGGCATCATCCTTTAACTGAATTGTTCCGGGCTTATCGCTTCTTGCTGAAAAAGAAATCAGGTAGCTTGTTCCTGCTGTGTAGCTGATATTCTGACTACTGAGGAAAGCTCCGTAGGTCGGACTGGAAGAAAGAAAACGCATCTGAACGTACCCTCCGTCCATTTTTCCGTCATTTTTCCAGATGCGCTGGAAATTATCGGGATACCCCCACCAGTCGTTAAGATTTGTATTAAACGTTCCGTTTTTTAACAGATCGGCTGACAATGTATCTGTCACTTTGAGAGTACTCCACCATACCGGACTTTCAGATGAATGTGCATCCTGGCCGTGAAAGGCTCTCCAACCGCTAAGGTTGAACAGGGTTTCTCCAGATCCCTGGACTTTATGAAGAATCGTGGCACGGGTAAACGGATTGGCATAAATGTTATAATCAAAATTTCCAAAGGTTGTTGGTTCGCTGCTGCTCAACGACAAACTGACATCTCCCGGGTTAATGGTAAAAAACGTATTGTGCATGACAGTATTTGCATAGCTTGTCGAAGAAAGAGCCCTGTCAATAAGGATTGATAAGCCGCCTCCGTATACGGTATTACTGTCAACAGTATTATCGAGTGAGTTGTGAAGAAATATTGCTGTGGCCTTCCGGTCATTGATGATATTTCCTGTAACTTTGTTGGCAATGGAATAGTCATCAAGATATATACCGAATCCCCAATTATGATATGCTTTGATGGATTCGTTCAGATGGATGTTCTCAATGTAGTTTTCACGAATGGTGGTATTTTTCGAATAATCTCCCCAGATGTAAATGCCTGCTCCGTCTTTCAGTGTCATCAGGGCATTTGAAACCACGTTATGTTCGATAAGAGTATTCCTGCTGTCGCTCCTTATTCCACTGTATCCGGTGGAATCAACCCTGTTATTGGTAATTTTATTGAAGGATCCCATATGGTTGACGAAAATTCCTATGGCTCCGTCATATCCGTTCTTTCCATATCCCGGAACCAGTCCGATCTGTTTTACTGTATTATTATCAATGATGCTATTCTGCAATGAGGTGGCTGAGATACCCTTGCCATAACAGGAGCGGACCTGATTGGAAAGGATGCGTATCTGATCGCCCGTTTTGCACTCGATTCCGGAAATCATCGATTCACGTATTGTGCAGTTTGATATTTCAATGCTGCTGCAGTTATTCATATAAATAGCCGATATTGTCTGGTACTCAAAGGCTATGTTTTTTATGAAAAGGTTCTTTACTGAACCGGCATAGATTCCATATGATTTGGAACAAGCCTGTATGCCAGCAGTATCTTTGGCTTCCTTCAGATAAACATACAACGTATCGTTTCTCCAGTACCATTCACCTGGAGCATCCAGTGAGGAGAACGTATTTTCCAGGTAATAAATGTAACCGGGCTGAATGGTGTATTCCACACCCGGGTTCATGGTCAGGTTCCCGGGTGTATAAGATGATACCGTGCTGTAATCCCATGTATAATCGCTCGTCCTGACGCGACAGGTTGCTCCGTTCCAGGAACCGGAAGCCTGCGTAAGCTCTGCATCGCCGATCCATGTGGTTGAATTGCTGTTGTCGGCCGTAAACCAGTTGCCAGCATTAGGAGTCCTTGCAAGAAAATACAAAGCATTGTTCACATAAACGCTGATAGGTTTTTCTTTAACGATTGCTTTGTAAACCAATCCCTGGTGCTGTTTCCATCCTGTATAGAGCTTGGCTCCGGTAATTACAGGTAATTCTCCGCTTCCATAAGCATCTAGCGTAATGGATTTTATATCCGAACCAAGATTGTTAAGGCTTAACTGCCCGAAAAATCGACTGCCGCGTTTCAGAAGCACTTTATCTCCCGGCTTGATCTGGGAAGCAACGGTGTTAAGTTTATCCAGAGTCTTCCAGGCACTCGTTTCCGATGTTCCTGCGTTGCGGTCATCACCCTGACGAGAGTCAAGGTAATATGTAGTCTGAGCCGGTGCTGTAAGTACCGATAACAACAGTAAAATGATTCCCGTTACTACCAGTAACAGAAACCTTTTGTCTCTTCCTTTTTTCTTCATCTCATCAATCTTTTGGTTCAACATCATTTTCTGTTTGCAATGGCACATAACATCCCCTTCAAATGGCAAAAACCATTTTTGACGAAATGACATTTTTCGATGTCAGGAGATTAATTTTTTATGTTAAATGCTATTTTTTATACGACGAAAAATAAATCGGGTGTTACAACTATTTTACTGCAGAAAAAGATTTAGAATGATTTTAAATAATTTTATAAAACACAGAAATACAATCATTTATGAATTAATCACCCCTGCCGTAACGTGTGGTTATAAAAATTTTTCTCTAACATTTCTTCGTAAAAAGAGGGGAGGAAGAAAATTTCTTGCAGGAATTGATGGAGAATGGAACAATATCAATCAGTAGTTGCCAACGAATGGCAACATGCTGGCAGATAAACCGAGATTAGTCAATAGAAACACAATAAAAATTTAAACAACTTGTTTCTATTGACTTATCGAGGTTACCCCGACTTATCAAAATCTATTATTCCGAACTTTCGGAATGATTAGATTTTGTTAGTCGATGAGGGTGTCTAAAAAGCAAAAAAGATAAGGTTTATCATCATTGCAAGGAATGTGAAGCAGTCTGTTAATCATAGGATTACTTCGTTGTTCATCCTCGTAATGATGCTTCGATCGAAGTTTTTAGACACCCTCATCTGGGGTAAATAATTAACTATTAATTTGAGGAATTACTATTTTGCCGGAATATGGAGGAAAATAATAAGAGTAGATTACCGTCCAGCAATGTATATGGTTTGAACATTCACAAATTCGCGGATCCCATGCCAGGATAATTCACGTCCGTATCCAGATTTTCCAGTTCCTCCGAAAGGAAGCCTTGGGTCGGATTTTACCATTTCGTTAATAAAAATAGCTCCGTCTTTGATGTAAGGAATCATTTTTATGGCCCTATTGACATCAGAGGTGCAAATGGTTGCTCCAAGCCCGAAAGGGGAACAGTTAGCCAGTTCAAGCATTTTCTCTTCATCCGGCACCTTTATCATCGCGGCCACCGGTCCAAAAACTTCATCCCTGAAAACCGGCATTTCAGAAGTAACATTAATTATAATGGTGGGTTCGAAGAAAGCCCCTTGCCGGTGTCCTCCGCACAGTACAGTTGCTCCCTGATACTGAGATTCGGTTACCTGCTGCTCAACTTTAATAGCATGCTCAATACCTGCCAGCGGCCCCATTTCCGTTCCGGGGTTCATGGGATCGGAAACAATGACGTTCTGGACTTTATGTAGAAACATTTCCACGAAAGCATCATACACTTTTTCATGTATAATAAACCGCTTTGCAGCGATACAACTTTGTCCTGCATTCTGCATCCTGGATCTGAAACCTGTTTCGACAGCAGCTGGAAGGTCAGCATCGTCCAGCACCAGAAAGGGATTGCTTCCGCCCAGTTCAAGCACTGTCTTTTTCAGATAACGTCCGGCCACTGAAGCTACTTCTGATCCGGCTTCTGCACTTCCGGTAAGCGTAACTGCTTTTACTATCGGATGGGCAATCAGATCGGCAACTCTTCCTGAGCGGACGGGGAGGTTCTTAAATACACTCTCTGGAACCCCGGCTTTCAGAAAAACATCTTCAATCAGCTCTGCGCATTGCTGAACATTGGATGCGTGCTTCAGCAGAATACAATTACCGGCCAACATGGTAGGAACAGCACACCGGAAAACCTGCCAGAAAGGAAAATTCCAGGGCATGATGGCCAGAATGGTTCCCAGTGGTGCGTACCGTACATAACTGCGCGATGCATCCGTAAGGACCTCTTCATCGCGAAGAAATCCTGGGCCATTTTCAGCATACCAGGAGCAAACCCATGCGCATTTTTCCACTTCGGCTATTGACTCACGAATTGGCTTTCCCATTTCGGAGGTAATAGTATGGGCATACACTTCTTTATTTGCATGCAGTATACGGCCTGTTTCCTTCAGCAGATCAGCCCGCTGTGCAATAGTATAACGCATCCATTGCTGAAAAGCTTTCTCGCTCTGCCGGATTGCTGCCTGAACCTGCCTTTCAGAAAATTCAGGAATCGAAGCGATGCATTCGCCTGTGTAAGGATTGATGCTTTTCAATTCCATAAGCTTTTTTTTTCAAAGTTGGGATTTTTTCTGTCATTTTGTTCAACAGAGCATTTTTGCTATCTTCAGCCCCGCTAATAGTTTTTTGTATGAAGAAGTCCTTATTGATGGTAGCAGTAGTATTACCTTTCCTCTTCTGCTCATTGAGTATATTTTCCCAGCATCAGGTTATCCCTCTTCCGGAGCATCCGCGGCCCGATTTTGAACGGGAACAGTGGATGAATCTTAACGGACTCTGGGATTTCCGTTTCGACAAAGAAAATGTAGGTGAAAAAGACTTCTGGTATAAGAAGTTTCATCCTGAAAAGAAAATTCTGGTTCCCTTTCCCTGGGGCTCTGCTTTGTCGGGTGTTACCAATGAAGCTGATATCGGATGGTATTCCCGTACCATTGATATACCGGAATCCTGGAAGGGGAAACGGATTTTTATTGTTTTTGGAGCTTCTGACTGGAGAACAACAGCCTGGCTGGATGGCACAAAGCTGGGTTTTCATCAGGGAGGGTACACTCCGTTTGAATTTGAGATTACTTCGTTAACCGAACCGGGAAAGTCCAGCCACCTGGTGGTTAAAGTTGATGATTCTCCCGCACCTTACAAGCTGGAAGGGAAACAGGGCTATGGTCCGGCACGCGGTATCTGGCAAACGGTTTACCTTGAAGCCCGTGGCAGCAATTACCTGAAGAAGGTGCATTTTGTTCCCGACATCGATCGTTCTCAGGTTCAGATAAACTATCGCCTTGCGCAGCCTCTGGAGAAACCTGCTGAGCTGATAGTTTCCGTTACTCTGCCCACAGGAAAAGATACGGTTGTCATCAGAAAATTAAAGAAGGGAGAGGAGGCTGGAACCCAGAATATACGTCTGTCCGCTGTTCGCCTCTGGAATCTCGACGATCCCTGGCTCTATGATACAAAGTTGAGACTAGTTACTGACCGTCAGGCCATTGATGAGGTTAAAACCTATTTTGGAATGCGCAAAATCAGTGTGGTACGCCTTCCCGGAACGACATTTCCGTATATTGCTCTGAACAACAAACCGGTCTATCTGCAGCTTACACTTGATCAGTGCTACCATCCTGAAGGATTTTACACCTATCCGTCCGATGCTTTTATGCGCGATGAAATCCTGCGTTCAAAAAAGATTGGTCTCAACGGAAACAGACTGCACATTAAAGTCGAAATTCCCCGTAAACTCTACTGGGCTGACAAACTAGGCTTACTGATTATGGCCGATGTGCCTAATAGCTGGGGAGAACCAGGTCCTGATATGCGAAAGGAATGGCAATATGCCATGGAACAAATGATCGAAAGAGATTTTAACCATCCGTCCATTTTTTCATGGGTACTGTTTAATGAAACCTGGGGATTATTCTCTGCCGATGGTAAACATAGAGTATATGCCGACAGTACGGCACGCTGGGTGGAGCAGATGTATTACCAGGCCAAAAAGCTCGATCCGACCCGTCTTGTTGAGGACAATTCAGCCTGCAACTACGATCACGTTGTTAGCGATATCAATTCCTGGCATAGTTATTTGCCGGGTTATGCCTGGAAAGATTTTATGAAGATTGTTGTTGACAGTACATTCCCTGGATCCCCATGGAATTATCGTCATCCTGCGGTTCAGGCAGAGGCACCGATGATCAACAGCGAATGCGGCAATGTATGGGGGTACCATGGGAGTACAGGCGATGTAGACTGGAGCTGGGATTACCACCGCATGCTCAATGAGTTCCGGATGCACCCCAAAATGGGTGGTTGGCTCTATACCGAGCATCACGATGTGATTAATGAGTGGAACGGATATTACCGTTACGACCGCAGTGAGAAGGAAACCGGATTGGGAGAGCTGGTTCCCGGGATGAGCCTGAACGACCTGCACAGTCCCTTTTACCTTTCAGCCGGCAGTGAATTGTGCCAGCAGGTGTTGCCTGATCAGGAAGTTATTATGCCCCTTTTTGCCTCTTTTATGACGGATGCCTGGGTTGGAGATTCTCTTATTGTTTCCCATGAAATGTATGCATGGGATCAGCTCGGTAACTACAATTATGTGGCTTCCGGAAGAGATATGGTTCCGTATAAGCCGTGGTATCAGGGGCATTTGGCTGATCTGAAGGTTCATATGCCCTGCTATCCGGGATTGGCCCTGGTTTCATGGCAGCTTGAAACCCGTTCCGGAACGGTTTTGCACCGGAACTTTACAACATTTTACATTACAGCAGGAAATACTCCTGAGAGGGAGACCACTATCCGGCAAGGGAGAAAATTTGAACTGGTGCGTTTTCATCCTGCAGCCTATGTTTCTTCCAATTGGACAACCAAGACCAGCCAGGTGATGGATGGTCTTAAGGTCTGGGGCGATGGAAACGGTTATTTTGAATACCGTATTCAATGGCCTTCGGGACTGAAAAAGGACAATTTAGCCGGCCTCACCTTGCTGCTGGAGGCCTCGGCTAAGGAACTGTTAGGCAAAGACCGTCCTGAAGACTTACAGCAGAATGGAGACTATATGCGGGGTGAAGGTTTCCATGACCCGGGCCGCAATCCCAATGCTTACCCTATGACGGATACCCGAAAATTCCCATCCCTGCTTACAGTGAGAGTAAACGGAATTTCAGCCGGTCAGTTTTATCTTCCTGATGATCCTGCTGATCACAGAGGAATTCTATCGTGGTTTTCTCAGCCCCGGAACGGAAAGCTTAATGAAGCCGGTTCGTATGGGTATCTGGTGCAAGCAGTTGTTCCTTCCGATGCTCTTCAGGAGGGGAAAGACATTATAATACGGCTGGAGGTAAGTGATAGCCTGCCGGGAGGCCTTGCCATTTACGGAGAACGTTTTGGTAGGTATCCTCTTGATCCGACGCTCGTATTTCAGCTGAAACAGTAAGGATTATTTTTGTTTTCTTCCGGGTCGGTAGTTCTCAGGAGCATCAGCAAAAACCTGTGCCCCGTTTACTTCTTTTTTCCCTTTGTCAAATACCATGGCTACTCCCGTGAAGCGATAACCTGGCGTGATGATATTGGTGTAATGCCCCTTGCTGTGAACCCAGCCGTCAACCATCTGATATGCTGCCTGCTCGTAGGTTTCAACAAAAATGGTTTTCGTTTTAGAACCTGAAGCATAGACCGGAACCAGCACATAGCCCCTGGCAAGATTTTCAGCAGCAGCAGTGAAAGGAAAACCATAGTAATCAAGCCGGTCTTTCAACGTTTTTTTCCTTCGGCTGGTCTGAAAATGAGTGAGTTCCTTTTTTCCTTTCTGATACTTCGCCTGGTCCAGAGCTGCCAGGTATAATAAGGAATCATTTTGTAGCGGATTCAGTCCGCGAGCTTTCCTCACACTGTCAATTTTTATTTTTACAAAATACTCCATCAACCCGGTATCAAAATTTTCAGGATCAATACGTTTGTCACTGGTTTTCTGAGCCAGTACATCCTTGCCGGGTCTGAGAGAAAGGATGAGAAAGAAACCAGCAAGCCACATCAGTTTGTTCATACATATTTAATTTTTAACTGTATCTTCAATCCACTTTGCTATGATTTCGAGAGCTTCCGGATTTATCGTTTCTTCTATAGCACCGTATTCAAATCCGTCTCCTGTTTTGCATTTCTGGAACAAATGGTTCAATCCTTCCAGCTTTTTGATAGTATAGGATTTGCATTTTCCTTCCCTGAGAGCCTGTTCAATAGCATCAAGGTTCGGGTCAGCCTGTACCTGGGTATCTTTGCTTCCGTTCAATGCCAGTACCGGGCAAGATACTTTCCGGAGTGCTTTTGCCGGCTGGTAGGTCAGGCAAAATTTCCACCACGGGCTGGAAAAAGCCTTGATCGTTTCTTCCAGTTGCTCTGGTTTCCATGCGAGTAGGTTTCTGTCGTTTTCGGGTAAATCAGTATAGGCTTTTCGCACTTTGTTTGCAGCGAGGCCAGTATCTTTTGTTGAGGATATGATTTCAAATAATTTTTTCCGAAACCTGATTTCAGTCCGAATCTGTTCTTCTGTTTTTCCGAGCATTCTAAGCTGGCGTTCAATCTGATACAGAACAATCTGATCCATTCCTGTTCCCGGTCCGGCCAGTAGAACGATAAATGCAATTTCCCTGGACTGTGCAGCGACCATGGGAGCAACCATGCCTCCTTCGCTATGTCCTATGAGGCCTGTTCTGGCTGGATCAATTTCATTGCGCGTTTTTATATAAGCAAGCGCTGCTTTAACGTCCGAAGCAAAATCAGCGGTTGTTGCCTCATTGAAATTGCCGGTGGATTTTGCGGTACCGCGGTCATCGAAACGCAGTACGGCAATACCTCTTCGGGTAAGATAATCAGACAATACCAGGAATGGTTTGTGTCCAAACAACTCTTCATCCCTGTTCTGCGGTCCTGAACCGGAAATCAGAATAACCGCCGGAAAAGGTCCTTTACCTTGTGGAAGAGTGAGGGTGCCGGCTAAAGTAATCTTGTCCTTTATATTTTCAAATCTAATTTCTTCTTCCATGTATGGATAAGGTTTCTGTGGTTCCTGAGGTCTTTTCAGACCGGGCATTATATCCGTTTTATGCAAAACCAGAGGAAACTTGAATCCACTTTGACGGAAATCACACACCATTGCCCTGTCGGTTGAATCGATGGTACCTTCCAGTTCAATACGAAGCGATCGCATGCTCAGAGTTACCTGTCTGCCGTAACTGATTACCTGGTCAAAAGGAAAATCATTCGGACTCTGCTCAATGGAACGAAGACTGGCCCGGAGGCTGTCATTTTCATCCCGAAAAAAAGTGATGGCAAGCGTAAGCTCTCCTCCCGGCACCACCAGTTTGCCGCTCCAAATTCCGGGAAGGATGGGTTGGGCAAGAACAGGCATCAGAAAAATGATCGCCTGCAGAAACAGAATAATAAATAAGGTGCTCGTTCTCATGCAAAATGGTTTACTATTTATAAATTATTTACTATAGTTTTTGCAATACAAATCCCATAGTGGTTTGTAATCGAGAATCTGGAAGTTAATCCTTTCCTCTTCTTCAAACAGTTTGCAGAATGAAGCGGGAGACAAAACCGACGCGGCTTTGAACAAGGGTTCGTACAATTCAGGTTTCAGATCCCGTACTCCGTTTTTAACATAAAATATCTTTAGCCAGAGGCTGTAGGCTTCATAATCAGTCACTTCAGGTGATATCAGTGGTGCCAGAATTCCAGTTGCGTAGTCATATGCCAGGAAGGTCATAAAAATCCTGGCAAGGTCTTTTCTGAATCCTGCCGAAGGTGCATTGGTTTTAAAGTATTGGTATATGTAACGGAGCGAGGCAGTTGCTTCGCCGTATTTCTCATATCCTTTTCGCACAGTCTGGTTAATTTTCTCGAAATGGGCAAAGAGCCTCATTTGTTCCAGTCCGTTTTCGGGAAGTTTTGCGCCGGTAAGGGCTGAAAGCCTGAAAACCCGTTCAGGACTGCTGTAAAAAGAAAAATCGGAAGGAGTTTTCTGCATGGCTGAATTGATCAGCCAGGCCTGCAGATTGTATTCTGCTTCAGGAGGTGCCCCCTCAGTTCCGCAAAGCAGCAAGAGGAACCTGAACTTCTGTTCTTCATTAAATTCCTCTGACCTGTAATGCAAATCAAACCATATTTTTTTTGCCGCCAATGATGAAAACGGGTCTTTTACCATAGACAGGCCTGGCATGAGGGGTTGTTTGAGGACATCCATATTGGTCAGAAGGGGAAGGGTATCAACTGCCTGGCTTGAAAGACGATCTGACTGAACTTCAAGCAACAAATAGTCAAGAATATCAGACATCTTTCTGAGGGAATTTTTTGGCAGAGAGATATCGGGTTGTTTCTGGTACTGTAGCCGGTATTTCCTGAACAGGATGAGATATTCTGCAATCGCCTGCCTGTGTATTGTTTCAATTGGAACGAAAGGAAAGAAATATATCATCACCTCAGAGTAACGCTGGGCGTCGAGCAAAGGCCGCATGGAACCGAGAGCATTTTCGTTCATGTAATCTCTTACCCTGCTGGTATCGAGATTCTGCAGAAATGCCAGAGAGGGATCCTGAATTTGTTGACGAAACATTCCCCAATTTTCAGAGGCTTGTATGCTGAAATTAACTTTTGAGGGAACATGTTTTCGCATAGAATCACTGAGAACAGAAGCTCTGCTTAAAAACAAACGGTAATTAATCGGGTAATTTCCTTCGATGCTGGCATAGGAAGTGACAGATATTCTGGAGATTCCCGTATAGTTATCCCGCAGAAATCCTTGTACCCGTCGTATCATCTGTGCATCAGGTATGGTCTCATTAACAGCATAGTAAAATCGGAAGGAGACCGTCTGTAATTTTTCAGGAGGCTGATAACAGGTACAAAGTTCAGGCGGAGGAATGGACACGTACGGTATTTGGGGGTAATAGCGGAACATGGTATCGCGCAGGTGATGAAAGCTCACAATTCCGCATATACGGTTGTTTTTCAGAAAGAGTATATTGATTTCGCGCAGGTCGGGGATTCCGGCCGGAAGGTTTCCCAGGTTAACGTATACCAGATCGTTGGGTTTATACGTTGATCTTCCCTGTTCATTGAGCCGGAGGATTTTTGATCGGTATACCGGCACAACAGGTATTCCGTTGAAAGCCTTCTTCCCATTGCGTCGCGATGGCTCTGTGAATGCCTGTCCTGCCGGACACGCATAAGGTGTAAAAGGAACAATTTCAGCAATCATTCCGTCGAGCTTTTCCCTGAAAAACTGGGCAGCATCTCTGTACTTCCCTGCATTAAATATGATCCCCTCAGCGGTAACCCTCAATCCTGAGAATTTTAATGCCGGTTCGTAACGTTTCCATGCCTGAAGGTCTTCCGGCAAGGGATTCAGTTTTACCGATGATGCCGTCTGGGCGCCGGAATATAGTCCGGATGCAACAAGGCAAATCAGAAAAAGCAAAGTAATCCGCATGAAAAAGGAAAAATTCACGTTATGAAGATAATAAAAATGGGCAGAATCTTTCCGTTGCCTGATATATGCCACTTGCATTTGATACGAAACTCCCGGAAAGGCAAACAATAAAAAGCTAAGAGCATAGAACTTTTTAAAAAGCGGTTTTCGGATTGGTTAGAATTTTATAAATTGGGCCTGAATTAAACGTTACGAAATATTCATACGATGAAAAGATCTCTATTTGCTTTTTCTTTGCTATTATTACTGCTTCCTGCATGTATACCTTCCGGTGAGCCGAAGCAGGAATCCTCACGTGTGCAGTATCCTTTTCAGGACCCTTCCCTGCCAATAAAGGAAAGGGCTAAAGATCTGGTATCCCGTCTTACCCTCGAGGAGAAGGTTCAACAGATGATGTACAATGCACCCGCCATCGAAAGGTTGGGTATTCCTGCTTATCCCTGGTGGAGTGAATGCCTTCACGGGGTAGCAAGAGCAGGGAAAGCCACTGTCTTTCCCCAGGCTATTGGCATGGCTGCTTCGTTTGATCCCGATCTGATTTTCAAAATTGCTTCAGCTATTAGCGATGAAGGAAGAGCCTTCTTTCATGCTGCTGATAAAAGGGGTAATCGGCTTCAGTATGGCGGATTAACCTACTGGACACCGAACATTAATATCTTCCGGGATCCACGATGGGGAAGGGGGCAGGAAACTTACGGAGAAGACCCCTGGCTGACCGGTACCCTTGGTTCGGCTTTTGTTAAAGGTTTACAGGGCGATAATCCAAAGTACCTGAAAGCAGCTGCCTGCGCCAAACATTTTGCCGTGCACAGCGGGCCGGAAGCACTCCGCCACGGGTTCAATGCAGTGGTGAGTATGCAGGACATGAACGAAACCTACCTGCCGGCCTTTAAAAAGCTGGTAGAAGCTGGTGTGGAAGGTGTTATGTGTGCCTATAACCGTACCAATGATGAACCCTGCTGCGGTAATACCTTCCTTCTGCAGGAAAAACTTCGCGGGGAATGGAAATTTAACGGTTATATCACTTCTGACTGCTGGGCTCTGGTTGATTTTTATGAGGGCCATAAGGTAGTGAAGAATGCCGTGGAGGCCGCTACCCTTGCCTTAAAACGAGGCGTCAACCTCAACTGTGGTTCTGTATATTATCCCTCTCTGGTGGAAGCTGTGAAGCAAGGACTGGTTAAGGAGCAGGAAGTTGACAGTGCCCTGGTTCAGCTTCTTCTCACCCGTTTCCGGTTAGGACTTTTTGATCCTCCTTCCAGAGTGCCCTATGCCAAAATTCCGGAATCAGCTATTCACAGCCAGGAGCACAAAGCCCTTGCCCGTGAAGCAGCGTGTAAATCAATCGTTCTGCTGAAAAACAGGAATAATGTTCTCCCTCTAAAAAAAGATACACGATATATATATGTAGTAGGCCCCAATGCAACCAACGCCGAGGTGCTGCTGGGCAATTACTATGGCGTAAGCGACAACCTGAACACCATTCTTGCCGGTATTGCAGCCAAGGTTCCTCCGGGCTGTTTCATCCAGTACAAACAGGGTTGCCTTCTTGACCGCGAAAACATAAATCCTATGGACTGGACCACCAGTGAAGCCAAGCAGGCTGATGTGACCATCGCAGTGATGGGCCTGAGCGGAAACCTCGAAGGAGAAGAAGGAGAATCCATTGCTTCCGCAACAAAGGGCGACAGGCTCGATATTGGCTTGCCTGCCAATCAGGTAAATTTCCTCAAGAAACTCAGGGAAGGAAATTCCAAGCCTATTATTGTGATTGTTACAGGTGGAGGTCCCATTGCCATGCCTGAAGTGGAGGAACTGGCCGATGCTATACTCTTCGTCTGGTACCCTGGAGAAGAAGGAGGCAATGCAGTAGGCGATATATTATATGGTGATGCCGTTCCTTCGGGCCGCCTGCCTGTCACCTTTCCTAAATCCATTGACCAGCTTCCGCCCTTTGAAGATTACAGTATGACAGGCCGAACTTATCGTTTTATGGAAAAAGAACCATTGTATCCTTTCGGATTCGGACTTTCTTATACAAGCTTTTCTTTTTCTGATCTCAGTTTAAGCAGTGATCAGCTTCAGAAAGGAAAAAACCTTCAGGTAAAGGTTACTGTTACGAATACAGGAAAACGGGAAGCTGAAGAAGTGGTGCAGTTGTATGTTAAACCGCCCAGAGCGGCTTTCCGGGTTCCTCTTTCATCGCTCAGGGGTGTGAAGAAAGTCATGGTTGCACCAGGACGCTCACAGCAGGTGGAGTTCACCCTGATGCCTGAAGACCTTTCGGTGGTAGATGATAAAGGAAATCTTATTCAATTGGAAGGAACCTATGAAATTGTTGTGGGAGAATCTTCGCCTTCTCCGCGCAGTGAAGCACTTGGCGCGGCAAAACCCGTTTCCGGCAAAGTACTTATTATGTAGGTGATATTCTAGCTAAGAATATTTTCGGACTTTATCATTTTCGGATCATCCGGTTGGCGCTTCCTGCCTGCCGGATGATTTTTTATCCGAAGTACCATGAATTAACAAATTCAACCGGGCTAACTCCGATGGAACAAAGTGAAATCGGCCTAGCAGGCACAATAAGCATCGCATAATGCGTATTGTGGGTCAAAACTTGCATGATGAGAGCAAAATTATTTTTAGAGGAAATTCCATTTTTGAAACGCAATTT
>CAZJQN010000037.1:0-27776 GCA_964548125.1 uncultured Bacteroidales bacterium
CTATCGTCCATAATGAACCCGGCCTCAGCCCACACCAATCGTGGACGTCCGCCCCTCAGGCTTGTTCAGAGCCAGA
Organism: uncultured Bacteroidales bacterium; assembly: GCA_964548125.1. Lineage (GTDB taxonomy): Bacteria > Bacteroidota > Bacteroidia > Bacteroidales > JAAYUG01 > JAAYUG01. The sequence goes on from CAZJQN010000037.1 coordinate 77, forward strand.
GCATGAGCAAGAGCTAAATTGCGTTTCAAAAATGGAATTTCCTCTAAAAATAATTTTACTCTAACCTTGTAAGTTTTGACAAAAATTTTTATTAACCCGGTTGAATTTGTTAATTCATGGTACTTCGGTTTAATGCCCTAAGCAAATCGGCTACCACAAAAGTACTTCCGCCAACAAGAACAAGATCCTCATGTTCTGCATTGTTCATGGCAGCATAAAAGGCTTCAGAAACACTGTGAAAAGGTTTGCCTTTCAGTCCGGCAGTAATTGCCAGACGGGTAAGCTCTTTTTCATCAAGAGCCCTCTGAATATCTGCCCGGGTAAAGTAATATTCAGCGTCGCAGGGAAGAATTTTCAAAACCCGGTCAAGCGGTTTGTCATTCACAGTGCCGTAAACAAAATGCAGTTTTTTATGCGGAGTCTTCCCGACCTGAGCAACAACCTCCCGCAAACCACCTTCATTGTGTCCGGTGTCGCACACAACCAGAGGATTTTTCCCCAGAACCTGCCACCGCCCCTGTAATCCGGTATTTTTAACGGTATTTCTAATTCCATTCTTAATTTCTGCCCAATCTGCACGGAACCATGTGCCCTGGTTAAGAACGGTACAAGCTGTAAGCACTGCCGGAATATTTTTCATCTGGTACATTCCCAGCAGATCGCTTTCCACTTTTACTTCCCTGCCGTCAGTATCTTTTAAATATAAGGTTTGAATCCCGTTTCCGTTTGATTCTCTTTTCACAACCTGCCACAGTCTGCTGGCAAAAATCAATTTACTGCCACACTCCATCGCCTTGTTTTCAAAAACCTCACGTACTTCCTCCTGTTCTTCACTAATTACAACAGGAATACCTTCCTTAATAATTCCGGCCTTCTCGCCTGCAATGGCCTGCAGGGTATTTCCCAGAAGATCGGTATGATCCCAGCTGATATTTGTGATTACTGAGAGTTCGGGAGTAATGATATTGGTTGAATCAAGCCTTCCTCCCAGTCCCACTTCAATAACCGCCACCTCCACCCCTGAACGGGCAAAAAAGTCAAACGCCAGTGCTACTGTTAACTCAAAAAAAGAAGGTTTGATCTTTTCAATCAGTTCATAATACCGTTCTATAAACCGTACTACCTCTTCTTCCGGAATCATTTGTCCGTTCACCTTTATCCGTTCTCTGAAATCAATCAGATGGGGTGAGGTATACAGTCCTGTTTTGAAACCGGCCTCCTGCATAACCGAAGCCAGCATGTGAGCCACAGAACCTTTTCCATTGGTTCCCGCTATGTGGATGCTCCTGAACAAACGATGGGGATAATTCAGATACTCATCCAGTAAAACGATATTCCCCAGTCCTTCCTTATATGCAGGTTTCCCTACCCTGTGGAATGCCGGCAAACGGCTGTACAAAAACTCTATCGCTTCTTTATAATTCATTGAACTAAGCTACTACCAACCGTTTTCGTGAATACGGTCGGGCCTGAAACGATCGGGAAAAGGGATGTTCTCAGCAGGATAACCGAGTGAAATAACGGAAAACGGCTGGACGTGATCAGGCAGTTTGAACAGGTCCTTAAGAGCCTTTTTTCTTTCTTCCCGTGGATGTATGCCAACCCAGACTGCGCCCAGCCCAAGTCCGTGCGCCGCCAGCAGAATATTCTCAGTGGATGCCGCACAATCCACCGGCATGTAATCAGGAGTATGGGCCAACGTCACATCCCCAAGCACAACAATGGCTGCAGCAGCCTGTCGTAACATGGAACCATGCGGATGCACATCAGCCAATTTGTTCAGCAGTTTCTTATCGGTTACCAGAATGAAATGCCACGGTTGTTTATTCACTGCTGACGGAGCATACATCCCGGCTTTAATGAGTTGCATCAATATTTCACGGGGAATCGCCTGCCCCGTATATTTCCGTATGCTTCTGCGGTTAATAATAACGTCAAGGATGTTCATAAATTTTTAAACCTGCTTGCTTTTATTCAGTATAATTGAACAAAAACCGGCGCGAATTTATTGAATTATTTGGTAACCTCATTTCCTTAATAAAAACCAAATTCTATGGGAAAGAAATCACGGAAGATTTTTGTGATTGACACAAATGTGCTCCTGCATGACTACACCTCCATTTACAATTTTGAAGAAAACGACGTAGTTCTTCCTATCGTGGTGTTGGAAGAACTGGACAAAATGAAAAAGGGCAATGATATGATCAATTACAATGCCCGTGAATTTACCAGGGAACTGGACAAGCTTTCAGGAGACAAATTGTTCAATGGAGGTATTCCGCTCGGAAAGGGAAAAGGCAAACTCAGCATCGAAACCGGGAAACCATTTTCTGCCAGGCTGAAGGGATCTTTTCCAGAGGAAACGCCTGATCACAGGATTCTAGCCATAACGGATTACCTGCATAACAAACACAGCGACAGGGCAGTCATTTTGGTTACAAAAGACATTAACCTTCGGATGAAAGCCAAATCACTTGGCATTATGGCTGAGGATTACAAGAGCGACAAGGTGGTAGACCTGGAGATTATGCAGAAGAACATTCAGGTTATCAGCAATTTTAACCACGACCTGATTACCAGGCTTTACAATGAACCACAGGGGATACCTGTAGCTGAATTCAAATTTAAGGAAATACCGGTAGCGCATCAGTACTTCATCCTGAAAAACAACAGCCACAGTGTACTGGCGCACTACGATCCCTATTCAAAAACCATAGGAAGAGTTGAAAAGAACCGTGCCTATGGGATCGAACCAAGAAATGCAGAACAGGCTTTTTCACTTGATGCCCTGCTACGTGACGAGATTCAGCTGGTAGGGCTTACAGGTAAGGCCGGCACCGGAAAAACCTTGCTTGCCCTTGCTGCAGCTCTTCATCAGGAAAGAAAATTTGAACAGATTTTCCTTGCACGCCCCATAGTTCCGCTGGGAAACCGCGATCTCGGCTATCTTCCGGGTGACATTAATGAAAAAATTGCTCCTTACATGCAACCCTTATTCGATAACCTGGCCGTTATCAAACATAAGTTCAAATCGCAAAGCAAAGAATACATAAAAATTGAGGAAATGCTCAAGGATGAGAAGTTGGTCATAACTCCTCTTGCCTACATCAGGGGCAGAAGCCTGTCAAACGTCTTTTTTATCGTAGACGAAGCACAGAATCTGACACCCCATGAAGTAAAAACCATTATTACCCGTGCCGGTGAAGGCACCAAAATGGTGTTCACAGGCGATATTCAGCAAATTGATTCACCTTACCTTGACAGCATGTCGAACGGTTTAAGTTACCTGGCCGACAAAATGCGAGGGCAGGAATTGTTTGCACACGTGAACCTTGTCAAAGGTGAACGCAGCTACCTGGCTGAGCTGGCCAGCAACCTGCTTTGATATGCAATAAATATTCCATAGCTTTGCGTCGCTATCAAATTCGGTTCATCTGATTATGGAAAGCAACCTGCTCGAACTGCACATTGTGAGGCATGGAAAATCATCCTGGGATTATCCCCATGTTGCCGACATTGATCGTCCACTTACTGAACGGGGTATTGAAAATGCCCACCAGATGGCCCAGAGGTTTCTGGCAAATTATCATACACCTGACCTCATTATAACTAGCTCTGCTGCCAGAGCAGTTCATACCTGCCTTATTTTTGCACGCGTCCTGCACATTCCCTTTGAGCAGATCACAATGAATGATCTGATTTATAACGGAACTGATGATGAAATTCTCGGATTGATCCATTCCACACCTCCCGGCGTGAAGCGGCTTATGATTTTCGGCCATAATCCGGCTTTCACTGATCTGGCCAATCGCTTTCTCCAGCATAAAATTGACAATCTCCCCACAGCTGGCATCGTTTCCCTTCATTTTAATGCACCTGACTGGCTCGAAATAAACCGTGGCAACGTGGTTTCTGAATTTTTTGATTTCCCCAAAAAAATTTCATGAGGAGGCGTGAACCCTTGCCGATAAGGATATTTTCTTAACTCCCGGAATAAATCAATTAGTAATCAGAGAAAAAATTTGTTTCTCATCACGAGTTTTAATAACTTGCAAGGCTGCCGTTGATTTGTAATCAATCACCTAACCAGGAAACTCTGTTCCCATGCCAAGAAAAATCTTTAACCGAGAAATAAGCTGGCTTGCATTCAATCAAAGGGTTTTACAGGAAGCCGCAGATCCGAATGTGCCTCTTTTAGAACGCATCAGATTCCTTGGCATTTTTTCCAACAATCTGGACGAATTTTTTAAGGTGCGGGTGGCTACCATAAAAAGAATGATTGATGTCCAGGAAAAAAACCAGACTGTTGAAGGAGAAAGGCCCCGGAAAGTTCTGGCCCAGATTCAAAAAAAAGTGATTGAACTCCAGAGCGAGTTTGAAGATACTTTCAAAAAGATTTTAAAAGAACTGGAAAAGGAAAACATCTATCTGATTAATGAAAAAGGGCTTAATGAAGAGCAGGCCAAATATGTCCGCACATACTTTGAAGACAAGGTTCTGCCGGCACTTTCCCCGGTGATGCTTTTCAACGTGGAGGAATTCCCTGCTCTCAGGGATAAATCCATATATCTTGCAGTTAGATTGAGCCATTCCGGGAAAAAATTGCCACCCGAATATGCCCTGATCGAACTCCCTACAGCAGTTATAAGCCGTTTTCTGGTGCTCCCAAAACAACAGGACCGCACGTACATCATTTTACTCGATGACGTTATCCGCTTTTGTCTGGATGATGTATTTGCAATTTTTCCATACGATACTTTTGAGGCTTATACTATTAAACTTACCCGCGATGCGGAACTCGACTATGATAACGACCTGTCACAGAGCTTTCTGGAAAAAATAGCGCAGGGACTATCTAATCGGAAGTCGGGTCAGCCTGTACGCTTTGTATATGATGGCTCCATGCCTCCGGAAATGTTTAATTATCTTATTCAGCGCATGGGACTGGACGTAGACGACAATCTCATTCCCGGAGGTCGATACCACAATTTTAAAGACTTTATGAACTTTCCCGATCTTGGAAAAACTCATCTCCTTTATCCACCTGCTCCACCGGCCGAACACCCATTGATGCGCACACCCGGTAGCATCCTTGCCATCATGAAACAGCAGGATTTTCTTCTGCATTGTCCGTATCAGAAATTTTCGCATTTTATTAACCTCCTGCGCGAAGCAGCCATTGATCCTGATGTAACATCCATTAAAATAACCCTTTACCGGGTAGGTCAGAACTCCAAAGTTATTCAGGCACTACTGAATGCTGCCCGCAATGGCAAAGATGTGACGGCTGTTCTTGAACTTCAGGCCCGTTTCGATGAAAAAAATAACATTTACTATGCCAAAAAGCTGGAAGAAGCGGGAGTAAATGTAATTTTCGGATTAAAAGGTCTGAAGGTACATGCAAAACTCGTACTGATTACCCGCAGGGAAAACAAACAAATCGTCAAGTATGCCTGTGTAGGTACAGGAAATTTCCATGAAGGAAATGCTTCCGTATACACCGATTTACTTCTTTTTACATGCGACAAGCGTATTACATCAGAAGTTGAACGCGTTTTTAGTATTTTCAATGAGCCGTACCTCAATTATACTTTCCGCCATCTGCTCGTATCTCCTTTGTCGATGCGGCAACGTATCGTCAGACTCATCGACAACGAAATCAAAAACGCCCGGGCTGGAAAAGAGGCTTACATTGATATAAAAATCAACCACCTTGTCGATCGTGGGATGGTTAATAAGCTTATGCAGGCTCAGGAGGCCGGAGTGAAAATCCGTTTAATTGTGCGTGGTATTTGTTCAATATATACCGGTCATGCATCTGGTAAACCCATAGACGCTATAAGCATTGTCGATAAATATCTTGAACATGCCCGCTTTTTCTTTTTCTGCAACGGAGGAGAAGAACTTTGTTATTTATCCTCAGCCGACTGGATGACCCGCAACCTGGATCACCGGATTGAAGTGGCTTCTCCGGTTTTTTCTCACGAACTGAAAGAACAGTTGCGGAAAATATTTGAAATACAATGGAGCGATAATGTAAAAGCCCGCATTATCAACGATCAGCAGAACAATCCCTATCGGCCCCACACCCATCCGCCAGTGAGGGCTCAGCTTGTAATCTACGATTTCTATCAGCAGCTTCAGAGCGTTCCGATTGATCGCAATCAAACACCATCCCTGGAAAAAACAACTGTAACACACCTGAGCAGAGCCTGATGCTTTGAATTGCATTTCGTATCTTTGCAGGCTTCTGAAATTATAAATATGCTCACACCCAGAAAGGTTGCCTTTGCTACCCTTGGCTGTAAACTCAATTATGCTGAAACTTCAGCTATAGCCAGAAAATTTGCTGATGAAGGATTCCAGCGAACCCCCTTCAGCCAGAAGGCCGATATTTACGTAATCAATACTTGCACGGTTACACAGGCTGCCGACAAAAAATGCAGAAATCTCATTAGCAAAGCTCTGAGAAATAAACCAGGTGCTATAGTAGCTGTTGTCGGCTGTTACGCACAACTGAGATCCAGAGAGCTGGCCGAATTGGGAAACGTTGATATCGTTCTCGGCACAAAAGAAAAATTCGATATCCTTCGCTACATTAAAGAATTTGATGCCAAACGTCAGAACATTATTCAAACCTGTAATATTGAACAGGTGAATCAATTTATACCAGCAAATTCCATCAGCGACCGCACAAGGGCTTTTCTTAAAATTCAGGACGGTTGTGACTATAAATGCTCTTACTGTACTGTTCCTCTCGCCAGAGGCCGCAGCCGGAATGAACCAATATCCGTAATTTGTAATCAGGTAAACGATCTGACCCGGGAAGGCATCAAAGAAATTGTGCTGACGGGAGTCAATATCGGCGATTTTGGCAAAAGCACCGGAGAAACCTTTCTGGATCTGATCAGGGAACTTGACAAAACAGCAGCACAAGTCCGGTTCAGGATTTCAAGCATTGAACCTAACCTGCTGACTGATGAAATTGTTGATTTCATTGCCGGTTCAAACCATTTTGTGCCTCACTTCCACATTCCGCTGCAATCGGGGTGCGATACAGTGCTGGCAGCCATGCGTAGACGTTATAAACGGGAAATCTTTGCCAGCCGGGTACAAAAAATCGTGGAACGTATGCCGCACGCCTGTATTGGAGCTGATGTTATCTCCGGCTTTCCGGGAGAAAGCGAGGAACATTTTAACCAGACCTTTGAATTCTTGAAAAACCTTCCCGTCAGCTATCTTCATGCATTTACCTATTCCGAAAGAGATAATACGCCGGCGGCATCTATGCCCGGCAAAGTAGCCCATGCCGTTAGAGAAGAACGTACACACAGGCTCATCAGTCTTTCAGAAGAAAAACGACGGGCATTCTACCTTGCACATCTGGGAACAACCCGCAAAGTTCTCTTCGAATCTGCCCGAAAAGAAGGTCTTATGTCGGGATTTACCGACAACTACATCCGTGTTGAGATACCATACGATGCAAGTATGGTCAATAAAGAAATTTCCATTCGCCTCCTGAAAATAAATTCTTCCGGCCATGTGCTGGGAGAAATTCCTTCCTGAGAAATCCCTCTGGAATATTGGGGGAAGAACATTTCCATTCCTGAATAAGATTAAAAAGTTAGAGTCATTAGAGTTTTTATGTTTTTAATTTCTGTCTTTCTCGCCTAAATTTGCCCTTTCGTTTAAATTACCATTATGAATCTTGAAAAGCTTTGTGCAGAAGTAAGGAAATTATCGGCCGAAACAGCTGAATTTATCCGTCAAGAAGCCCCGAAAGTGGCTTCTGACAAAATTGTCTCGAAAAGCCTGCATAATTTTGTAACTCACGTAGATAAAGGATCAGAAGAGAGACTGATTGCTGGGCTGAACAGAATCTTGCCAGAAGCAGGTTTTATTGCTGAAGAAGGGACCCGTCATGATACAGAACGTGAATTTACCTGGATAATAGATCCGCTTGATGGCACTACCAATTTCATTCACGGTCTTCCGCCTTATGCCATCAGTATAGCCCTTATGCAAGGGAACAACATTCTTCTGGGGGTGGTGCATGAAATAACATCCGACGATTGCTTCTGGGCCTGGGATAAAGGGAAAGCCTGGTATAACGGGAAAGAAATTCACGTTAGCAATACCGCCCACCTGAAAGATGCCCTGATAGCAACAGGGTTTCCTTATACAGATTATGAGAGAGTGCGACCCTTTATGAAGACGCTCGAATACCTGTTTAATAATTCTCATGGTGTGCGAAGGCTGGGATCAGCTGCCATTGATATCGCATATCTCGCCTGCGGACGTTTTGACGGTTTCTATGAATACGGCCTCAGCCCGTGGGATGTAGCCGCTGCCGTCAAAATCCTTACAGAGGCCGGAGGAAAAGTGTGTGACTTTAAAAAAGGGAATAACTACATTTTTGGCCGGGAAATTATTGCTGCCAATGCCGGTATTTTTGATGAATTCAGTACCGTCATCTCCGATATGCTCAGAGAATGAAAAACAGAGAATCAGCAAACGTATTCTACTACCCCATCTGGTTTATACTGAAACTGACAGCCTGCCTCCCATTGCCGGTGCTTTATTTCCTTTCTGGTTGCCTCTGTCCAGTCGTGTTTTATGTTATCAGGTACCGTAAGAAAATAGTATTCCGTAATCTTCGTAATGCGTTTCCGGAGAAGTCTGAAAACGAAATCAGGATTCTAGCTAAACAGTTTTACAGAAATTTTTGCGATGTATTGGTAGAAACGCTGAAAATGTTTCATTTTACTGAAAATCAACTGGCCAGACATATCGAATATGTTAATCCCGGAATTCTTCATGATCTGTATAACAAAGGGAAAAGCGTCATAGTTGTAGCAGCTCATTATGGAAACTGGGAATGGCTTGCAGGGCTTCGAACCCACTCCCCTTACCACATTATGGCTGTCTATAAACCACTTAACAGCAGAATTTTTGACAAAATCATGAAACAACTCCGTACTCGTTTCGGAGTGGAAGTAGTTCCTATGGCAAATATCTTAAAGTCACTCGTGCGACATGCCGAACAGAACCGACTTACCCTTTCCTGCTTTATTGCTGATCAATCGCCCGTTAAAGAAGAAATTCAGTACTGGACGACGTTTTTGAATCAGCGTACACCCGTATATTTAGGAATAGAAAAGATTGCAAAAAAAACTCACCAGGCGGTTGTATTTATGTATCCCGAAAAAATCAGAAGAGGATACTACCGGGTGCATATTATCCCTGTCACCGATAATCCTGCCTCTATGCCTTCACATGAGATTACAGAACGACATGTAAAAATCCTGGAAGAAATTATTTGCAGAGAGCCTGCGCTTTGGCTTTGGTCGCATCGCAGGTGGAAACATTCAAAAAACATATAGCAGGATTGCGTATCTTTTTATAAGATTCCTATATTGCACCGCTATGATAAAGACCCTTCAGGTAATACTATTCTGGATTTACTACCCTTTTCTCAGGGTGTTTACCTGGTTGCCCCTTCGTTTTCAGTATGTTCTTGCTGACATGCTGTATCTTCTTATGCGCATCACCGGTTACCGTAACAGGGTGGTCAGAAGCAACCTCAAAAATGCCTTTCCTGAAAAATCTGAGAAGGAAAGAAAATGTATCGAACGAAAATTTTATCGTCATCTGGCTGACAGTCTTCTCGAATCGGTAGCGCAAATAGGATTCTCACGGAAAGAACTTGCCCGGCGTTTCCGGTTTAAAAATCCGGAACTGATTAACAGCTACGCCCGGCAGGGAAAAAGCGTACTACTGGCTACTGCTCATTACGCAAACTGGGAATGGTTTTCAAGCTTCCCACCCATTAGCCCGTTTAAAGTGCTAGCTATTTACAAGCCATTGCGCAATCCGCTCATGGACAAGCTTTTTGTCAGAATCCGTCAACGGACGGGGGCTATTGCCTGCCCCATGGAAGATGTTATAAGAAAAATTTATTCCTTCAGGGAACAAAACATCCCCACTCTTACTTATTTTATTGTCGATCAGCGACCTTTACGGAAGAGTATCGGTTACTGGACCATTTTCCTCAACCAGGAAACACCGTTTTATCTTGGTATTGAAAAAATTGCCCGTAAAACTAATTTCCCGGTTTTCTTTATGAAGGTTGATAAAATAAAAAGAGGATACTACGAAGCAGAATTCATATTACTCGAGGAAGAACCTTCCGGAACCTTGCCCTATGAAATAACCCGTAAGCATATTCGCCTGCTCGAAAATATTATCAGGGAAAAACCTGAACTCTGGCTCTGGTCTCACCGCCGGTGGAAGCACAAGCGGCGTCCGGAAGATATTATTTCCGACTGAAAGAACCAAACTTACAGAAACGTATGGTAACTGATACCGCTGTTGTTATACTGAACTGGAATGGGAAACATTTTCTCAAACAATTTTTACCATCTGTAATAACCAATACAAATCACAGAGCTGACATCATCGTTGCCGATAACGGGTCAACTGACGACTCTGCTGAATTTCTCCGCACCCAGTTCCCCGAAATAAAATGTTTGTTTTTTCAACGAAACTTTGGCTTTGCCGGAGGATACAACAAAGCTTTCAAACAGCTGGAAAACTACCGCTATTTTGTTCTTCTCAACTCAGATGTAGAAACACCTCCGGGATGGCTGGATCCTCTTCTGGATGCAATGGACCACAATAAGAATGTGGCAGCCTGTATGCCCAAAATACTCTCATGGAATAATAAAAACCAGTTCGAATATGCCGGAGCAGCGGGAGGATTTATTGACAGGCTTGGGTATCCATTTTGCCGGGGGAGAATTTTTGATTTTCTCGAAGAAGATCATGGGCAGTATGACACTGCCGTACAAATTTTCTGGGCAACAGGAGCCTGCATGGCTATCCGCAGTGAAGTCTTCTTCAAGGCCGGAGGTTTCGATGAAACTTTTTTTGCTCACCAGGAAGAAATTGATCTTTGCTGGCGGATCAGAAACAGAGGGCTTAGCATTCTCTGCCTGCCCTCATCAAAAGTGTATCATGTAGGAGGCGGCACTCTTCCGGTTGAAAACCCTCACAAAACCTACCTGAACTTCCGGAACAATCTTTTGCTCCTTTACAAGAACCTGCCTGCTGGTGAAGTGAACCAGATTCTCTTTTTCCGCAAAATTCTCGACGGAATTTCAGCCTTTCGCTATCTTCTCAGGGGTGATATTGCCAATATGAAAGCTATTCTGAATGCCCATCTTGATTTCCAACAGATCCGACGAAAATACAGATCCTCAGGAACCCAGCTTCCTCGTCCTGTTAAAAAGATACGTCATTCTTCCATGTATTATGGTTCCATCGTCTGGGACTTTTTCATCCGAAAAAAGAAACGCTTCAGTAACTTAAGCTTTCGAACTGAATCGTTCGAATAGCATTTTGTGTACAACCCAGAAGTTCATTTTTCAATACACAAAGGAAATATTACCCAAGATTAGTCAATAGTATCACAATAAATATATGAACAACTTGTCTCTATTGACTTATCGAGATAACCCCAACTTATCAAAATCTTTCATTCCGAATTTGCGGAATGATTAGATTTTGTTAGTCGACGGGTTCAATTGACCAATTTGGGATTACTTATTGCTCAATTTGAAAGCTTCCTGGAAAATGATTCTTACAAGATTCACCCTGAGAAATAATTTCAATTTTCAGGTGCAGTTTCCGTCGGACACGTCAGGTAAAAAACATATTCCTGAATTCCCATAAGATGCTCTCTGCAGTCGGTAAAAAACTGGAGCATTCTCTCCCGCTCTGCAGCGTCCATGATAAAGGGCAGTGCTTCTGTACTTCCTTCGTCCGGCTGAGGAGGAAGAAGAAAATACCTTTGCCCTTGTCCCGGAGGTTTACGATAAACATATACCGGAGTCCATTCCACTGACGAAATGTGCACGGCAGAATCTTTCTTAACTTCGAGCAATGCCATGATGCCTCCGTTTCGGTACCTGTCGCGCTGGTTGGAAATAAAATTTCCCAGTGACCAGATAACAGGTCGCTGGATAGCAGCAGCCAAAGTATCAGTAAGAATTTCTATCGGCTGAACCACATGAGGATGGCTTCCAATGATTGCATCCACACCAAGGCGGAAAAGATATTCTGCCAGTTTTTTCTGGACCATTGACGGAAACCGCTCGTATTCCTCTCCCCAATGCATAAAAGCAAGAATAAGATCGGGGTGCATCAATTTGGCTCTTTCAATATCTTTTCTTATGAGGCCGGTATCGATCATGTTCACAATCCCCGGTGAGGGAAAAGGCATACCGTTGGTGCTGTAAGAGTAATTCAGCAGGGCCAGGTGAATTCCTTTGGCCTCAATCAGAAGCGGATAAACAGAATCCCGTTCGGCCTGACTCCGAAAAGTGCCTGTATATAAGAGCTTCAGAGAGTCGAGAACATTGAGTGTTCGTACCAGGCCTTCGTACCCACGATCGGCTGCGTGGTTATTAGCCGTACAAAGTATATCAAAACCGGTATTTTTTAATGCCGAACCAAGCGCATCGGGACTGCTGAATCGCGGGTATCCCGTATAAGGTGGACCGGCAAAAGTTAGTTCCAGATTTCCGATGGCCAGGTCAGCTGATTCAATGATTGGTTTGACAAAAGCAAAACAGGAGTCATAGATGTAACATCCGGCATCACGGTTCCATGCCGACTCTATCTGAGGACTGTGTCCCATGATATCTCCGGCAAAAAGTAAACGAAGAACAGATGAGTCTTTCTGTGACCATCCTGCAAGGGAAAACCCTAAAACAAACAGGAACAAGAATCTGAACCGCATGCCAAATTACCATGATCCTCCGGCACCTCCGCCACCGAAGCTTCCTCCTCCGAAACCGCCAAAACCACCTCCTCTGCCTCCTCCAAACATACCAGAACCTGAGCTGAAACTTCCCCAGCTACCCCGGTGCGATTTGCTTCCGCTGTTGGCCATCATCAGCCACACCCACCAGGGAATACCAGATTTTCCAACCGAATAATGCCGTGAACGACGGGCATTCGTCATTGCAAAAATAAATATAACAACCAGCACCAGAAAAATAACAGCAGCAGCACCTCCTGCAGCTCCGCTTCCACGCTTCATGTAATCATCAGCAGTAAATTCCTTGCCGGTAAGTCCCATCAGTATATTGACAGCAGCATCCAGTCCTCCGGCATAATCTCCCTGCTGAAAACGCGGAATAATTTCGTTACGGACAATCCTTGAAGCTACAGCATCTGGCACTACCCCCTCCAGCCCGTATCCTACCGCAATAAAAACCTCTCCTTTTGAACGTTCTGTTTTTGGTTTCACCAATAGAAGAATACCGTTGTTTTTACCCTTCTGTCCCACACCCCACTTCTCGGCCAGACGGAACGCATAATCTGATGGATCATATCCGTGCAGATCAGGCACAATTGCTATAACTATGGCTGTCGATGTTCTTGCAGTGAAATCAACCAGCTTTTGCTCCAGCTTTTGCACATCCTGGGGAGACAGAAAACCGGTATAATCATTGACAGCCTTTGGTGGCTCAGGGCGTGGAGGAAAAACATCTTCTTGCCCAAAAACCATGCCTCCCAGAATAAGAAACCAAATAATGGAAATAGATTTTATTTTCATTGGTCTGCTTCCTCCCCATAAGTAATATCATCCTTCAGTTCGTTGGTATCCCCTTCCTGCCATGGAAAGTACTGTTTCAGCTGTTCTCCGGCCATTCTGATTCCTTCAGCCAATCCTTCCGCCAGCTTTCCTTCCCTGAAATGAGAAATCATTACTTCGCTTACATGATCCCAGAAACCAGCCGGAACCCTGGCATTAATGCCTGCGTCACCCAAAATGGCGAACTTCCGGTCTTCCAGTGCTACATAAATAAGAACGCCGTTCCGCAATTTGGTTTTGTGCATTCCCAGTGATGCAAAAAGATAGGCAGCCCTGTCAAGAACATCTGTTTTACAGTCTTTTTCAATGTGCACCCTGATTTCTCCCGAAGTTTCCTTTTCGGCCTGAGCAATAGCAGTAAGTATTTTCTGCTTTTCCTCAGATGTGAAGTATTCGTCTGGTTTCATATTCAGAACTGGACAGAGGGTGGTTTTTCAGCTCCTTCTGCAGCTTTGAAATATTCTTTCTCCTTGAAACCAAAAATCTTGGCTGTCAGAATGTACTGCCACTTACGGATTGTGGAATTGTACTGCTGGGTAACCTCATTGAATTTTTTCCGTTCTACCGAAATCCGGTTTTCCGTACCTTCCAGCTGGGCCTGAAGGTCAAGAAAGTTCTGATTCGCTTTCAGAGTAGGATATTGTTCAACAACTACCAGAAGACGGGAAAGGGCAGAACTTAGATTGTCCTGAGCGGCTTGAAATTTCTGAAAATTTTCAGCCGTCAACTGGTCGGCTGATACATTTACTGAAGTAGCTTTTGCTCTTGCTTCAATAACCTGGGTGAGCGTCTGCTGTTCAAAGTTCGCTGCACCCTTCACTGTGTTCACCAGATTGGGTATAAGATCAGCCCGCCTCTGATAGGCATTCTGAACCTGAGCCCACTGTGATTTCACCTGCTCATCGAGGGTAACCATTTTATTATATCCGCAGGACGACAATAAGAAAGGCAGAACCAAGCCTGCCAGAAACCAAATGGAATGTTTTCGATGCATAATTACCAAACTTTAATACTCAAAGATAAACATTCCAGCGAGATTTGTAACAGAAAACCCAACTGCAGAAAAACATTCTTCAGGCTTTCTTAAACCCACAATACGCATTATGCGATGCGTATTGTGCCAAAAAGGCTGATTTTACTTCGTTCCATCGGGGTTAACCCCGATGCCAACATCGTAAACCCACTACACGTTAGTTCGGCTAAGCTCCCCTAATGCGTAATCCGGGTTAAAAGTGATAACTTTGTAAAAAATAAAACTTATGAACGATTTTCAGCAGGCCATTCTAAAGGGGATTCCCAATGAACTGCCTCCAGCACCGGTCTGGGATCCTTCAGTAAACCACGCACCAAAACGCAAGGATTTGCTTTCATTCGAAGAAAAGGTGCTCGCTGTCAGAAATGCCCTCAGATACTTCAGGCCGGAATTCCATGACCTGCTCGCCCGGGAGTTTGCAGAAGAGCTTAAAAGCCACGGGCACATTTACATGTACCGCTTCCGGCCGAAATATCCAATAAAGGCCCGTCCCATTGACGAATATCCCTGCAGATCAAAAAAGGCCGCAGCCATCATGCTAATGATTTCCAACAATCTGGATGAATCAGTAGCCCAGCACCCGCATGAGCTTATCACCTACGGAGGCAACGGAGCTGTTTTCCAGAACTGGGCACAATACCTGCTCGTAATGCAATACCTGGCCACCATGACAGACGAGCAAACCCTGGTAATATACTCCGGACATCCGGCTGGTCTCTTCCCATCAGCCCCTGAAGCACCCCGTGTTGTTGTAACCAACGGGATGATGATACCCAACTATTCAGCAGCTTCAGAATATGACAAATACAATGCTCTGGGCGTTACTCAATACGGGCAAATGACAGCTGGCAGTTACATGTATATCGGCCCGCAGGGGATAGTCCACGGAACTACTATAACCGTGCTGAATGCCGGCAGAAAATATTTCGGCCATGCTGCCTCCGACCTGCAGGGAAAACTTTTTGTCACATCCGGGCTGGGAGGTATGTCGGGAGCCCAGCCAAAGGCTGCTACTATTGCCGGTGGCGTATGCCTGATTGCCGAAGTGAATGAAAAAGCTCTACAGAAAAGACACCTCCAGGGATGGGTAGATGAAGTATACACCGATTTGAACAAAGCCGTAAACCAGGCACTAAGGGCAAAACAAAGAAAAGAACCATTGTCGGTAGCTTACCTGGGAAATGTAGTCGATGTCTGGGAATACATTGCGGCCCGGAATATTGAAGTGGAACTGGGCTCTGATCAAACCTCACTTCATAACCCATACGGGGGTGGGTATTATCCCGTTGGTCTCAGCTTTGAAGAGGCCAATAAGATGATGGCTGAAGAACCTGAAAAGTTCAGGAAGAAAGTTCATGAGTCCCTGCGCCGCCAGGTCGAAGCAATCAACCAGATAACTGCCCGGGGTATGTACTTCTGGGACTACGGAAATGCTTTTCTTCTCGAATCGTCCAGGGCCGGAGCTCCTGTTTTGAAAGAGGATGGCTCTTTCAGATACCCCTCCTACGTGGAAGATATAATGGGCCCTCTGTATTTCGATTTTGGATTCGGACCTTTCCGCTGGGTCTGCACCTCATGCAATCCAGCCGACCTGGAAACAACTGATAAAATTGCCACACGGGTTCTGGAAGAACTGCTCAGGGAAAGTCCCCCGGAAATAAAAACCCAGCTGAATGATAACCTTAACTGGATAAAAAGCGCAGGAAAAAACAATCTGGTAGTAGGTAGTCAGGCGAGAATTCTATATGCCGATGCCATAGGACGCATCCGCATTGCTTCCGAATTTAATAAGGCAGTGCGTGAAGGACTTCTTAGCGCTCCGGTTGTTATTGGCCGGGACCATCACGACGTATCGGGAACCGATTCCCCTTTCAGAGAAACATCCGATATACGAGACGGATCGAAATTTACAGCCGATATGGCGGTGCACAATGTAATTGGTGATGCCTTCCGTGGAGCTACCTGGGTTTCTCTCCATAACGGAGGTGGAGTTGGCTGGGGCGAAGTCATTAACGGAGGTTTTGGCATGGTGCTTGATGGAAGTACTTTGACCGACAAACAACTTCACAGCATGCTCTTCTGGGATGTGAATAACGGAATAAACCGACGCAGCTGGGCCGGAAATCATAATGCTCGACTCTCTATCGAAAGAGAACTGCAACGGACACCCCTTCTGAAGGTAACACTGCCATGGCAGGCAGAAGAACAAATGGTGCGGAATACCATCAGCAACATGTTCTCCAATGATTGATTTCTGTAAACCAATCTATAATCGAAACAAAATCCATATGCAACAAAGAATAAAGCAACGGAAAATGATACGACGATCTAATATTTTAATGCTGGGACTGCTTATTCTGCTTGCTGCCTGTGAAGCGGATGTTCCCTATCCCGATAACCCGGCCCTCGAACTATCAGGAACATGGCAATGCCGTGAAACCAGTGAAAAACTTCCCCCTGCTTCTTATACTGTGACCATAACCTCTTCATCCTCCTCCGGCGAAGAAATTGAAGTCAGTAATTTTTATCAGCTCGGACAATCCAGAAAGATACGCATTCTGATTCAGGGGTATTACCTGAGCATTCCTGTTCAGACGGTTGATGGCTTTTCGATCTCAGGAAGCGGAAGTGTAAACGGACGATTCGATCAGATCTCCCTCACCTATACCGTTGACGATCAAAGTGAAATTAATACCGTACAAAACATTCTTACCCGGTAAAATAGTTTTTTAGAAATACTGCAAAATCTTATCAATTTTCTGTTCCAGTTCCGACAGAGCAAAATTGCGAACCAGACGGAACTGTTCTTTTCCTTCGTAAAGAAATAAAACCGCCGGGACAGTGAAAATGAGATATTGGCCTGCCAGCTCCGGATTTTCCTCAACATCAATCCATTTAACCTGTATCAAAGCATACCTGCTGAAGAGTTCCTTCAGCTTTGGTTCAATGGCATGACAAACAGAACAATGGTTGCGTTTAAAAACCAGCAAAATAAACTCCTGGGAATTCCCCTGTTCCGTATCAGCCATGAAATAAAGTTTACTTTCTTTCAAGAAGTACAACAGCCCAGGCGGCAATAGCCGTACCCTGCCCCACTTCTCCAACACCTTCATTTGTTCCGGCCTTGATTCCAATCTGCAAAGGCGAAATATCCAGAAGAGAGGCCAGTTGCTGTTGCATCAGGGGAATAAAATCCCTGATTTTTGGCCTTTCCAGAAGCACCGTCATATCGATATTCCCAACTCTGAACCCCTGTTCATTTATAAGATTTTTTACCCTCAGGAGAAGTTTTTTGCTGTCAATTCCCCTGAACTCTTCTGAATTGTCTGGGAAGTACCATCCGATGTCACGCAATCCTGCCGCTCCAAGCATAGCATCCATGAGAGCATGAAGAATAACATCTCCGTCGGAATGTGCTATGCATCCCCTGTCAGACGGAACATTCACACCGCCTAGCACCAACGGGATTCCTTCTTTCAGCCGGTGAATATCATATCCGAATCCGATCCGCATGCACCTGCGCTAATTTAGTTTCCTTGTAAGATGTTCTGCCGGGAACAAATAATATTATTCCGGCAGTTTCATGGAATTTTGTCAGTTATTTAGCCTTCTTCTGCTTCTCAAACAGGAAGGAAAGGGTAAACCTGACTGTATTGGCCAGAGGATTCTGTCGTCCTGAGACAGGCACAAGATATGCAAAATCGAGACCAAACACATTCAGCTTCATTCCAAAGCCAACAGTAAAATATTTGCGGTTGCCTTTGGTCTTGTCCTCATGAAAATATCCTCCCCTTACAGCAAACTGGTTCCTGTAAACATATTCAACCCCGGCTGAAATCATGATTTCACGCATTTCCTCTTTGAATCCTCCGGGAGCATCATAAAACGACTGAAGCATGCCGAGAGGAACCGATACATTGGGATCCTTCCCGTATAATATTTTTGGTTTTCCATTGATGGTAACGGTATCGTAAATAGGACTTGTCGGTACGAGCAGCTTATTTAAATCAATGGCAAATGATAAAGAATTGAATTCGTCAAGCTCGGTTGTTAGCCGGCTGCCTAAACGGAGATCAATGGGAATAAAACTCTTTTGCTGATTATCTGTATAGGATATTTTGGTTCCGATGTTCGAAATATCAACACCAAAAGCCAGTTCAGCATCCTTATCCTTTAACTTTATCGGGGTATGGTAGTACGTTGCAACATCGGCAGCAAAAGCTACGCCGGGTTTTGTTTCGCCTCCCACGCCTTCCACATAAATGTTTCCGGTCAGGTCGCTCCGTATGAAACGAAATGCAATTGCTCCTGAAATTTTATCTGAAAACAATCGGGCATATCCGGCATCAATAGCAAATTCGTTTGGGTTGAAAGGTTTTATGAAATTCCCGTTATTGTCAGTAAAATCAATCTGCCCTAAAGAAAAATACCGTAGTGAACCACTAATAACTTGCTGGCGATCAATTCGGTAATATCCAATAAGATATGCAAGATTAATGTCGTTCACCAGATTGCGCAGCCATGGGGTATAGGAGAGTGCAACTCCTCCGTTCCCATTTATAAAAGCATATTTTGCCGGATTCCAGTGCTGAGAATTGATGTCCGGGGTTGTGGCCACACCAATATCTCCCATCGCACCTGACCGGGAATCAGGAGCTATGGTGAGAAAGGGAACTGTTGTTTCAATGGTATTTGGCTCACTTCCGTTCAGCTGTCCTATTGGAATTGTACTTTGCGCCTGAACTATAAACTGTACGGACAGGAGCACAATACTTAGAAAACCAAGTTTTGTAGTCTTTATTTGTGCCATATAAACAATTTTATTCTTTCCCAATTAGTAAACCTGACAAAGATAAAATTTATTGCCCAACCGGTAAAAAAAATCAACGTATAACAATCATTCTGCCGCTTTTGTTGACTGATTTGCCCTGGCTGTTGACAATTGTGACTTTGTAAAGATAAACGCCGCCGGGAAGTTTCTTTCCTGAAGGACTTACCCCTGACCATACCACGGGAATGGTAACAAAACCCGAAGCACTGAGAGGTTCTCTCCAGGAATAAACCAGTTCGCCTGTTACTGAATATATCTGAAGCTGCAGCACTCCGCTTTTACCTGCCTGATTATGTTCCAGAACCAGTGCCGTATAATCGCTAAAAGGATTGGGATAATTATAAAGCTTGCTGATTACGGGAGAGTCAGATTGATATACCACAAAAGAAATTGAAGACTCTGATGAATTATTATAGGTATCCCAGGCTTTGAACTGAAGGGTGTGTAGGCCCGGCGCCAGTCCGGAAAGAGGGAATTCCACACGTCCCTGCCGGTAATCGTTGGGCTCAGCAACATAAAAATCATTCAGCACAAATCGCTCTGCATTGTCCAGTATAACAATAATATCG
The DNA here is from genome assembly GCA_964548125.1 of uncultured Bacteroidales bacterium. GTDB lineage: Bacteria > Bacteroidota > Bacteroidia > Bacteroidales > JAAYUG01 > JAAYUG01. The sequence goes on from CAZJQN010000037.1 coordinate 20,173, forward strand.
TGACCTATTCCGCTCCCGGTTGTATTGATCCCGTGCTCGTCCTGCAATAATGCAATCAACGTCGGGTTCTCAGAAGTTATTCCCCCATCCCTGAACAGGGTATCGTTCATAAACAAACGAATAGAAGGACCCTCATTATCAGGTTCCACCTGTGGAGAAATACCACCTATTACAATATCCTGCAAAACCCCGTTGGCCTGCATGATGTCTGATTTTGCGTAAAGGCTTATCTTTCCTTTTCCCGGCAGGTAATTGATGTCTTTGGGTATAAAAAGATTGAACCGGAATTTCCCTTCCTCAACCTTTGCCTGCCCTTTGAACAGAATGCTGTTGTAACTGGAATATTGAAAACTTCCTTCTCCGTCATTGTTAAGCGTGGTAATCATGACCGGTTTGTCGAACAAGGCGGCCACAAGGTTGCCCTTGAAATCCGGAATATGATTTCCCCCGGCATCTTCGATGTGTCCCGAAACACGCATGCTGCCAAGTGCTTTAATTGTATCGGAAAATTCCTGGACAGGTATTCCGTTCAGAGAATCGACAACTATTTTCCACTGCGGATAGGCAAGAATAAGAGAAGGATCTCCCAGCAACACAAAATTCAGTTTGTTAACACCACTACCTGAATTGTTTTTAGTAAAGCGGATAACATCCCCAAGTCTGAGAGGTGCACCATCCGGGTTTCTTCTGAAAATCTGCTTATAAAAATTTTCATTCAAAACAAAATTGGGACCGGAATAAACCAGCCTGCTGGTACTCAATAAGGCAATCCCTCCTCCTCCACGGCACAGGAGAACTTGCTCGCCGGCCGAAGTGGCATCACTGTATTTGGTACCGCTGATCTTCACATCATCAAACCGGCTGAATTCACAGGTAGCAGTTACAAAAAGCGGAAATTTCCCGGTATTCTCCCAATCCCTGATATTATCAGTCTGAAGAATCCGTTCGTGTGCCAGGCCGTTTTCATTGCCATGACCAACGTAATTAACGATCAGGGCCCCCTTTTTCATCCGTAAGGTAATAGCCTTGTTCACATCCGGGTAGCTGGTACCTGTAGAAGAGGATACCTGTCTGTATGCGTCCAGATAAATCTTTTCAATATTATACTCCGGAAAATTTTCCTCAAGATAAGCTGCAAGCAGGTCGCTCTGATACATATGCGTGCCATTGTCCTCATCATCGCCTATCATGGTAATCAGATTATTCCAGTCACCATGAACTGTCATATTCCGATAGCTTTTTATTTTCTCCAGCACGGCATCAGCTTCATCTGGAGATTTTACCGGTAACCTGCCCACACCAACATCCATTAAGCCATTGGTCAGCAGTTCTCCATCATCCAGCATACCAAAAAAATCATCACTCACATAGGATGAAGTTTGTGTGAGCGAATTGGAAGATTGATAGGTTAGGATATAATTGGGGTTGCCTGGATTCTGATTCCGGTTATCATAGGAACCATCGCCAAAAAGAAGCAGGTATCTTGGAAGATCTTCCTCCGAGGAGGCTTTGTCATAAAACATCTTTACAATATCCCGTATAGCAGAAACATCAGGTGTGCCTGATGAAAACTCATCATAAACCTGTTGGGGAGTAAATACATGTACCCGCAGGCCATCATTTTCCCTTCGTATCCGGGCTAATTCCTCAGCCTGGGTGACAAAAGCCGGATGAGTAATAATGATCATATCGGCCGGACCTGCTCCATGCAGATTCTGATTGGCAACCGGACCTACATCTTCCCCTTGAGTAACTGGTGCAGAAAAATCTCCTGTAGGCCGAAATGCAATAAATTCCCTTACCGAGTCAGCAGGGCATTTAAACCGCATAACCGAACCTGCTATCACAGTCTTCATTTTTCTTATATGGTGAATATCCGTAACTTCCCAGACCTGAAGATCCTCAGTGGCATTCTCCAGTATATATTCAGCCAGTTCTCCGTTGGATGTCTGCGGAACTGAGCGAAAGCCAAGATAATTTCCGGGCATACGGAGCATCCTTTCCGCCACAATATCAATATAATCAAGCCATGCAACTGCGGCAGGATCCGATCGGTTATATTGCAAGGATACTGTCAAAGGGGATCCCGCAACAGAAACTGTATAATACGCTTGTCCATAAGATGCATAACTCCCGGTTGAACTCGATAAGTTAACAGGAGAGAAACTGATGTTACCAAGGAAGGTATTGTTAACCTGAACTGAAAGGGATGTAATGCTACTAAAACGTCCGGCAGCCGTTACAAAAACTTTTACAGGAACAACCGGATTTATATCAGGTATAGCAAAACTAAAACTACGGGATACGTTAACATCAAATGCTTCTCCAAACCATTGAGAGCCTGAACGGATCAGATTAACTATCTCGCTCTCATGCCATAGATGTTCAGTAAAGGTGGTAATGCTTTTTACTGCGCTGGCCTGACCGGGATCAAATTCTTCGATTTCCTTTCTCTGACCGGAAACATCGGAAAGAAAATACCACGCATAATTACTGAAGTTATGTATGCTGTGACGAAACATGGATTGCGTTTCATTATAATATCTTTTTACAGGGCCCTCTGCATAGAACAAAAGGTAATCCCCGGGCCCGAAAACACCATCAGACCCCTTATAAAAATAAACGGGGATTTCCGCCATATCATCGAGCGTCCTCTGCCCCGGAACCACCGGAAGCATTCCGCTCCCGTATCCAAACACCCTGACTCTGGAAGGATCGGTAAATCCAAGCTCCTGTAAACGGGCGAAGGTCAGTTTATATACACCGTTTTCTGCGACTTTTATTCGATACCATCTTCCGTTTGCCAGCAACGATCCATTGCTCCATATTCTGGCACTTTTTCGTGCCGCCTCCGCCAATTGTTCTGATGGAGCAACATACATTCTGAAAGCAACCAGCCTCTCAGGAATCCCTGAATCAGGATTTTTTCTGAACGGGAGAATACGCACTACAGTAATTTTTTTCTTTCTTTCAGTGGACCGAAAAACGGTAATTGATAAACTATCCGGAAGAAGACCAAGAAATTGCCTTTCTTCTTCGGGAACAGGTTCGTACACCGCCCCGGGCAGAATGTTTACCCGTATCCCTTCCATGCCCGGAAATTGTTCCTGAAAATAAGGAAGTGTGAACAGACTGTCGGGATAAACAGCTCCATCGAAAGAAAGAATCTTTCTGCAGATGCTGTCAAACATCACCTGAATCGGCTCATGCCATTGCAACCTGCGGAAGTACACCTGCTGGGACGATATGTCAGGCGTCAGTATTAAGCAGGAAAACAGAACAAACAGAGCCTTCCGTTTTTTATGCTGAAAAAATATCTTCATCGGAAAATTGACAGGCAAGAAAGTGTAACCATTAAACGTTATCTTCGTATATTTATTGCAGCAAGCCAATGTTGTCGGGTGCAAACTTAGTGAAAATTGTAAGAATTGTTTTACAACGATTGTGGTTTATATTGTTCAGCATGCAGGTGATCAATCTTTCTGTGTTCTCTCAGGATGCTGTTTATTCGCAACCGTATGAACAATTGCTGAGTCTCAATCCTGCCTTTGCAGGAGCCCGTGGATACGGTTCTTTTTCTGTATTTCACCGGAGTCAATGGCTTCAGCTGTCAAATCCTTTCCGTTACTATGGGGTTTCCGTCAGTTTGCCGGTTGAGCGGATTCACGGAGCAGCTGGTTTTGCAGTAGTTCGTGAAAACTATTCCGGACTGTTCTCTGTTACAAGAGCTGAGTGTATTTATAGTTATGAGGCTGTGATCTCGTCATCACTGTCGGCCAGTTTCGCCATCCAGGCCGGTGGTATTCAAAGTGGTTATAATACCTCGGAGCTTTTGTTCCCCGATCAGATTGACCCGGCAACTCTGACAACTCTTCCCGGAAATGAAACCAGCCTTCCTCCAGGTAAAACAGTTCCCGATTTCGCAACAGGTTTTGCAGCAGTATACCGGTTTTTATATTTCGGTGCATCGGTTCACCATCTGACACGGCCTCTGTTGTCAGGTGGATACAGAATTCCATTACGTGCTACAGCGCATGTAGGTTATAATTTCGAAATTTCCCGGAGCCTTTTGAGTATGCAGCCTCTCAGCATTTCGCCCAACCTTACATTCTGGCACCAGGGCAACCTTACTCTTGTTCAGGCAGGAAGCTATTTTTCAGTTAAGCCGCTTTATGCCGGTATCTGGGCCCGAAGCAATGCCAACGGCAACTGGATTACCATGATTGTTCTGGCCGGAATTACTGCAGGACGATTACAGTTGGCTGTTTCATACGATGCCGACGCTTTATCAGCTTCCCGGCTTCCCCGGAAAGGTTCCTGGGAAGTTACCTGTTCATTAAAAGTTGACCAGATAAGGAAAAGAAAAACAATCCATGCAATAAAATGTCCCAAAATTTAGTTATGTTTGTACATCAAAAAAATTTTTGTGTATATTTGAATCTGAATCAAATCAAAACTCCTATGAAAATCAAGGCAGTTTTTTTGGCTTTATTAGTAGCTGGAATACTTGTTTTACCCTCCTGTAAAAGCGGCGGAGATATTACACAATCCGGCAAGGAATCAACAAAAACAGGATGGGCTTATAATGATCGTGAAAACGGTGGGTTTGAAGTTGTGACCAAATATGAACAGACTACAGGGCCTGGCCTTGTGTTTATTGAAGGTGGTTCATTTACCATGGGTCGGGTTGAACAGGATGTCATGTTCGACTGGAACAATGTTCCCCGCCGGGTTACCGTCAGTTCATTTTATATGGACGAAACGGAGGTGAGGAATGTTGACTACCGTGAATACCTGTACTGGATCAGCAGGGTTTTTGCCCAGTACCCCGACGTTTACAAGAATGCGCTGCCCGACACACTCGTGTGGAGAAGACCTCTGGCATACAATGAACCTTATGTACAATACTACTTCAGACATCCCGCTTACAATGAGTATCCAGTGGTGGGAGTCAACTGGCTGCAGGCCAATGATTACTGTGCCTGGAGAACTGACAGGGTAAATGAAAAACTCTTAATTGATAAAGGAATTCTTCAGTGGGATCCTAACCAGCAGGGGGCCGAAAACTTTAATACTGATGCTTACCTTGCTGGTCAGTACGAAGGTCTGGTAAAGCAAAACCTGCCTTCCCTTGACCCGAACAAAGAAGAAAGAAAAGTACGTCTGGAAGACGGAATTCTCCTTCCGAAATACCGCCTCCCAACTGAGGCCGAATGGGAATTTGCAGCCTTTTCCCTCATTGGCAACTCTTATGACGAAAGAATCTATGAACGCCGCATTTACCCATGGAACGGACATAATGTAAGGAACGATGTTCAAAAATACAGAGGCCAGATGCGGGCGAACTTTGTTCGTGGACGTGGCGACATGATGGGTACAGCCGGTAATCTTAATGATAATGCCGAAATACCTGCTCCGGTGAAAGCATATTGGCCCAATGACTATGGGCTTTACAACATGGCCGGAAATGTGAATGAATGGGTAGCCGATGTTTATCGTCCCCTCACTTTTGAAGATTTTGACGAATTCAACCCTTTCCGTGGAAATGTCTTCATGGAATTGGAAAGAGATGAAGAAGGAAATGTTGCCCAGAAGGACAGCCTTGGCCGCCTGAAATATCGTCCTGTACCTGCTGAGAAAACTGCCCAGCGGTGGAATTACGACCATGCTGATTACAGGAATTATCAGGATGGTGATTTTGCCTCCAGTATTGAATATACCAATGAAGATGCCGACAAGGGTCCTGGTTCACAACGCATGTATTCCCAAAAAGAACAGGACTATGCTTCACTCATCAATGACGAAGTTCGTGTTTACAAAGGCGGCAGCTGGAGAGACCGTGCTTACTGGCTCAGCCCCGGCACACGCCGGTATCTGCACGAAAAAGCTTCACGCGACGACCTGGGGTTCCGCTGTGCCATGACACGCGTTGGACCTCCTGCCGGCAAATAAATAGTATTTCGTTTGCTTAAAAATATACGGGGCTGCTGCAGAAATATTTTTCAGCAGCCCTGTTTTTATTTTCTTCGTGCAAACCAAATAATATGGAAATAAGAGAACTCCATCAGATTTTTCTTCACAATCCGTCTGTTGTCATTGACAGCAGAAAAGCACATCAAGGCTCTATCTTTTTCGGTCTCAGGGGAAACAACAGCGAAGGGGGAGCTTTTGCAGCCGATGCCCTCAGCAAAGGATGCACATTAGCCATCGTGGATAAAAAAGAATATGTTGTTTCAGAAAAATGCATTCTTGTACCGGATGCGCTGGAAACACTTCAGCAACTGGCCTTTTTTCACCGCCAGCAGTTCCCTGTCCCTGTGATCGGGATCACCGGAAGCAATGGAAAAACAACAACAAAAGAACTTATCGCTGCAGTTCTTTCACGTAAGAAAAATATTGTTTTTACTGAAGGAAATCTTAATAATCATATCGGTGTGCCGCTGACCCTTCTCCGTATCAATTCCGAAACAGAAATTGCTGTAATTGAAATGGGTGCTAATCACCCCGGAGAAATCGACTTTTTGTGTCGCCTTGCTCTGCCTGAATTTGGCATCATAACTTCAATCGGTAAGGCCCATCTCGAAGGATTTGGTTCCTTTGAAGGAGTGATCAGAGCCAAAACCGAACTCTACCGGTTTCTGGCAGAAACAGGAGGAACTGCCTTTCTGAATGCCGACAACTCTCTTCTGATGGAACAGGCCTTGCAAGTGAACCTGAAAAAAATTACTTATGGCAGCCAACCCGGATGTGATTATCGCGGTGAACTGATTCCGGAAGAAACCTTTTTATCTTTCATCTGGTATCCGTCAGTCTCTGCAGAAGGGTATACAGTAAAAACCAATCTTGTCGGCCAGTATAACTTCTCCAATGCTATGGCGGCCATCTGTGCCGGAATGTTCTTCGGAATTCCTGAAAGGGACATTTGTTCAGCGATTGAACAATACATACCCCGGAATAACCGAAGCCAATTACATAAAACCACGCATAATGAACTGATTCTGGATATGTACAATGCCAACCCGTCCAGTATGGAAGCCGCCCTGCTCCATTTTAAATCGTTGCCCCAATCCCGCAAGGTAGTAATCTTAGGAGATATGCTTGAACTTGGATCCTATGCCCTGGAAGAACATACGCGCATTCTCCGGCTGGCTGAATCGCTTCCTGTTGAAAAAATAATTACGGTTGGTCCAGAATTTTTCAATACCCCCAAAGGAGAAAAGACTATAGCTTTTACATCAACTGATGAACTCATTGAGGAAATGAAAAAAAATCCACTGAAGGAACGCCAAATACTGATAAAAGGTTCACGCGGAATAGCGCTCGAGAGGATCCTTCCTTATCTTTAAACCCAAAGATGACAGAGGTTAAGACTAATTCAGAAGAAGAAAATAAAGATACCTCCAGACAGCCCACTTTAAAATTTATTCGAAGTACCATGAATTAATAAATTCAACCGGGCTAATAAAAATTTTTATTAAACCCGGATTATGCATTAGGAGCTTAAGCGAACTAATGCATAGTGGGTTAGCTTAAGGCCTGGCATCCGGGTTAACCCCGATGGAACAAAGTGAAATCGGCCTAACAAGCACAATAAGCATCGTATA
>CAZJQN010000038.1:0-2865 GCA_964548125.1 uncultured Bacteroidales bacterium
CTTCAAATTTGTAAAAATATTGAGTAAGAACCAACACAAACCGGATGTAAAAAAATTTTGCATATTTGCCCAATTTTTAAATTACATGGAAACTGATTCCGCCATCTGGTATTTTATTTCGTTTACGGTTGTTATTTTTGCTCTGCTTCTCCTTGATCTTACTGTAATTGGCAGGAAAAGTCATGTAATTTCCTTCCGGGAATCTCTTCGCTGGACTGCTGTGTGGGTATCTCTTGCCCTGGCTTTTTACTTCTTTCTTTTGTTCCATGCCGAAAAACTTCATGGAATTCGGTCCCTGGAACACCTCCTGGCAGTTGCTCATCAGTATGCTCCTTCCTTAAAATTGCCTGATAATGATTTCGCTGCGGCACTGACGGCTTACAGGAAGAATATTGCTCTGGAATACATTACAGGTTATCTGATTGAATATTCCCTATCCATCGACAATATTTTTGTCATTATGGTGATTCTCTCCTCTTTCTCAGTGAAGGAAGAGTATTATAAAAAAATTCTTTTCTGGGGAATTCTCGGAGCGATTCTCTTACGGGCTGTATTTATTTTTGTAGGCTCGGCTCTGATTCAGCATTTTGAATGGATTCTCTATCTTTTTGGTGCTTTCCTGGTCTATTCAGGTGTCAAAGTTTTTATGGAGCGCAACAGGGAGGAAAAAACCGAACCCCAGAACCACTGGCTGGTACGATGGTTTTCCACTCACTTCCGGGTCATAAAACGTTATGTTCAGGGGAATTTCTTTGTAAGGAAAGAAAACAAACTATATGTAACCCCGTTATTTGTTGTTCTGGTTCTGATCGAATTCACCGATCTGATCTTTGCCTTTGATTCCATTCCTGCAGTATTTGCTGTAACCCGTGATCCGTTCATCGTCTTTTTCTCCAATATTTTTGCTATTATCGGACTCCGCTCCCTGTTCTTCCTTCTTTCACGTATCGTCAGAATGTTTCATTATCTGAAAGTTGGGATTGCTGTACTTCTTTCTTTCGTGGGCTTTAAGCTTTTGTTTCACACCTGGTTGGAACATATTGGGTTCCGAACAGAGTATTCCCTGCTGTTCATTGTTTCTGTTCTCCTTCTGAGTGTGGTGTTTTCCGTTATCTTTCCTGAATCAGATAAAGTGAAAAGCTGAGTCAAAATCAGCTTTTAAGGTTTTCAGAAGTCAAGTCATTTCAGTCGTGTGGGTTTATAGTGCGTAGAATGCGCAACAATTTTCCTTATCTTGCATCCGCATTTTAATCAACCAACTTAAAGTATTAATGAAATGGAAAAAATTCTTATCTGCTTCTTTCTGTTAATCATTCCCGTGGCGTCCTGTCACCAGACTGGTGAACCTGATAATCCGGAAGCCAATTACCAGACCTTGCAAAACCAACTTGCCACAGGTTGGAATACCTGGGATACCTATAGCTGCCTTACGCATGTACTATTACCTCATGGATTAGGGATTCAGCTGCAACTGGCCACTCCCGATGGAAAATCTGTGCTAAAGGAGGCCTACATAAGCAGAAATTTCGATGATATCGGTTTGGCCGGGATTATTCCAGGTGCCCATGCCTATGATGGTTCGTATACTGAGCTTGGTCTGAACTGGAAGGGAATTCATGTTAAAGTTCAGAGTGCCTGGTCGCCAAAGGGAAATATAATCTACATCAAACCAGTAGAAGCTTCTTCGGGAAAGGTTATTGTAAATGCAGGAATGTGGTGGCAGCGAAACGGTCAATTGAAACCTACTTCTTCCGGTTTTGTTGCTGAAATGCCAGATGATACAATTCCGGTATATATTTTTCCGATTGATGGTAAAATGCTGAGAAGTACGGTTGACAGCATGTGCAGGAAAGAGTTTACTCTTGGCAGCGGCTTGCTTGTTATGGCAGGTGATTCCCTTTCACCTGAATTGGCAATTAAATTGGTTATGCAGCGTGCCGATTCGCTTGAAAATGAAAAAATAAAATACGGCAAACACCGAGAAGTATATGATGCCATGCAGACTGTACTGGCCTGGAATGTAATTTACGAGCCCACTCACAGAAGGGTAATAACCCCCGTTAGTCGCATCTGGAACAAGTGGTGGGGTGGTTATGTCCTGTTTTGCTGGGACAGCTATTTTGCCTCATATATGCTGGCTGCCGAAAATAAAGAACTTGCCTACGCCATGGCGGCTGAAATCACCAATGAAATAACACCAGAGGGATTTGTACCTAATTTCGGTGCTGCCCTCAATTATTCAAGCAGGGATCGTTCTCAACCCCCCGTTGGATCGATGATGGTTCGCGAAATTTACAGAATATACAGGGAAAAATGGTTTCCTGCCCTCCTCTATGATAAATTGCTTACATGGAACCGTTGGTGGCCAAAAAACCGACAATTTAATGGATTGCTTTGCTGGGGTTCCAATCCATATGTACCCGGAAAAAATGAAAAGCCTGTCGGAGTGAATGAATTGCTTGGGGCCGCTCTTGAATCCGGTCTTGACAATTCTCCTATGTACGATAATATGCCCTTTGATACCGTGCAGCACATCATGCTCCTGGCTGATGTTGGCCTCACTTCGCTGTATATTGCCGATTGTGAAGCGCTGGCTGATCTGGCTCTTCAACTGAGTCACAAGCAAGATGCGAGGGAACTCAGGGAACGTGCTGCTTTTTATAGAAGAAACATGGAGAAACTCTGGGATGAACAATCAGGACTATATCTGAATATGCGACTTGACAGCAATATCTTTACACATCGCCTTTCTCCCACCCATTTTTATCCTCTGATAGCCCGAATTCCCGATCAGAAAAGAGCAGAAAGAATGATCAATGAACATTTTTATAACCCGGAGGAATTCTGGGGAACCTATATTTTACC
>CAZJQN010000038.1:2965-26730 GCA_964548125.1 uncultured Bacteroidales bacterium
ATTGAGGATGGTTATTTGCCATCTCCCGAAAAACCACTGTAATTTTCATCTCATGGTGCTATATCTTAGGTATGCACTGAAAGCTCTGAATACCATTCAAAGGAGCAAAAAATATCTGTCATATCAGCCTCCTAATATGGAAGATTGTCAGAAGACTGCACTGAATTATCTTCTGAGCAACCGAAGGAGACAGTATCTATATTCTCTCTTTCTATTCGGAAGCGCCTGGGCCGTTCTGCGGAACAAAAACCTTACCGAAACCGAAATGGAACGTTTGGCACTGCTGAGTATTGTTGCTCCTCTCTTTGATGATTTATTTGATACTTATCACCTGTACCCTGATCTGATTGAAACATTGGTACTCGACCCCGGTGAATCGGAAATGAATCCTGATAATACTTTGCTAAAATGTTTCAGAATTGTTCTCCTCTCCTTATACGAATCTCTGCATCTCTCTGAGAGTTCTTTCAGGCAGCTTGTCCTTCAGCTCATAAGGGCGCAGGAGAAAAGCAGAAACCTCCTCTGGCATGCACCGGCTTCCGATATCGAATCCGTCACGAGAGAAAAGGGAGGACTGGCTGCAGTTCTCATCCGTAATATGCTTGACGATCCAGTTACGCAGAAGGAGTATCAGGTCGCATTATCCCTCGGGTTCCTCGCTCAGCTGATGGATGATCTGTTTGACCTCACTTCCGATCGAATTGATGGAAGGGTCACCAGTGCCTGCTTGTTTAGTAATGTGAACGAGGCCAGAAGTTTTTTTCTTAAAACAGAAAAGTACTGGTTCACAAAGTGTTCAGAATTACCTTTTCCAGAAGAAAGAATACTACACTTCGTACGATACATGCATCTGCTGCTTTCTCCTGTTTTTGTATGCCTTGATTATTATGAGATTTACTCTCACCGGATGGGAATCAATCTTTTCAACAGAACATTGCAAAATTCTGTTTTGGTTTGCGACATGGAAAAATGGTCCAACCGCTTTCGCCTTTTGCTTCTGGCTTCAAAAAACAGCAAACTGGTCTTATCACACCAGGCATTGCTTTGATTTTTTTAATTACCAGGGTCAGGTTAAAATAATATGAATCTTTTTTGTTTTATTTGTAACAGAAACAGGATGCGAGCACGTATAAAATAAAAGTACGCTTGGCAGGTTTTATTTATATCCTGTTGAATGATGATGGAAATGATCCGGAAATATTATCTGTTGTTTTTCTTATTGTCTTTTCTGTCTGGAAACTTAAAAGGCCAGGCGGTTAACCATTGGGAAACGGCAGTATTTGCAGACGATACTTTTACATACAGGGTTAATACTTCCATGCCGCCTCAAGGATGGTTTCAACCCGGGTTTGATGATTCCGGCTGGGCAAGGGGCAGAGGTGGTTTCGGTTACGGAGACAATGACGACACTACCCTGGTGGATGTCTGCTTGTCTGTTTCCGTAAGAAAAGTTTTTCAAGTATCTTCAAAAAGTGCAATCCTTTCAGCGCTTTTACATGTCGATTATGATGATGGCTTTATTGCCTGGCTGAATGGAGTTGAAATAGCCCGATCATCGAATCTTTCCGGAAGTGTACAGTGGGATACTCCCGCCTCTCCTGATCATGAGGCACAAATGTATCAGGGCGGTTCTCCGGAACCTTTTTATATTTCAGCAGACCGGTTGAGCAGTATTCTGGTTCAGGGAGAAAATGTTCTGGCCATTGAGGTACACAATTCAGGTCTCTCTTCCTCCGATTTAAGCCTCATTCCGTTTCTTTCTTTCGGAATTGCCAATACTTCTGTTTTTTTCCGTACCCCTCCATCGTGGTTTTCGCCTCCTCCTGATCAGAACTTTTCCAGCAATCTCCCCATTATCATTCTTAAAACTAATGGCCAGTCAATTGCTAAAGACAGGGACATTATTGCTACCATGAAGATTGTTAACAATCCCTCCGGGCGTAATTCATTATCGGATACACAATATTCATACAACGGATCTATTCATATTGAATATCACGGGCAATCATCCTATTATTTTAACTGGCCCAAGAAAAATTATAACATTGAACTGATCGATGCTGCAGAAAATGAAATTGATGCACCATTACTTGGTATGCCTCCGGGAAACGATTGGGTTCTATATGGTCCATACAATGACAAGACCTTGATGCGCAATGCCTTATGTTATGATCTTGCCCGCCGGTTCGGCCGGTATGCTCCCCGTACCGCTTTTTGTGAGGTGATCCTGAACGATGAATACATTGGTCTGTATGTGCTCATAGAGAAAATTCGTCGTGATAAAAATCGTGTTGATATTGCTAAACTCGATTCCTCCGATATTCAAGGGGATGATCTGACAGGTGGTTATATAGTGAAAATTGATAAGGGAGAGGGTTATGAGTATGCATGGACCTCTCCATACTTGGCTCCTACTGGCAAGCAGGTCAGCTTTTTATGGCACTATCCAAAATACTATAAGATTCTGCAGGTGCAGAAAGATTATATCAGAAATTATATAACCCTATTCGAAAACACCCTGAAATCGCCTGATTGGAATAATACGGTAACTGGATATTACCGTTACATTGATCTGCAGTCCTTTGTCGATTATTTTCTTTTCAGCGAACTGACCAAAAATGTGGATGCATACCGCATTAGCGCATATATTTATAAGGACAAAGACAGTAAGGGAGGAAAACTGGTAATGGGTCCACCCTGGGACAATGACCTTACATTTGGGAATGCAAACTATTACCATGGATGGGAAACATTTGGCTGGGTAATTAATTCAATTGATCCAGGTGATTATTTTCCGGTTCCGTTCTGGTGGTCCCGATTTCTGCTCGATAGCAAATTTACCTCAACTGCCCGCTGTCGTTGGGAAGAATTGAGGAAACGTTTTCTGCATACCGATAGTATTTATGCCGTGATCGACCGTTTCAGCGAGCTGACTTCAGAGGCCAGACTAAGAAATTTTCAAAAATATCCCGTTTTTGGTCAGTGGATCTGGCCCAATTATTATGTTGGAAATACCTATTCGGGCGAAATTGTATTCATGAAAGAGTTTATCGCTGACCGGGCGAGGTGGATGGACAGCAATCTTCCCGGCACATGCAGTACTTCATCAGATGATACCACTGTTATCACTGTTCCTGAAATTGACGTTTTTCCCAATCCGTTCACTGATGAATTCAGCGTTGTTTTGCGGCCTGAAAAACGGGAATTTGCTACCGTTCAGGTGGTTGATGTTACCGGGCGTCAGATGTTTTCTATGGGCAATGCCATGGCTGATCAGGGTCTGGCCGTGTTCCGTTTCAACGGAGCTACTTTGCCTCAGGGAATGTATTTTATAAGGGTTTTTCTCGATAATAAGTTTTATACTGTAATAAAAGTAATCAAGCAGAAGAAATAGTCTGACTTTTAAATGTTACCATGGAGAGACATATACAGCATGATTTTTCACTGAAAAAGGCGGAATCATGGGGTTCCCGTGTTGGACTGGTTCTGGCCATGGCAGGCAATGCCGTTGGTTTTGGCAATTTTCTCCGGTTTCCGGTTCAGGCAGTTCAGAACGGAGGAGGAGCCTTTATAATTCCATATCTGGTATGCCTGGTGATACTGGGTTTTCCTCTTCTCCTCATCGAATGGTCAGCAGGCAGGTACGGAGGCCAGTTCGGGCATCATTCCACCCCCTTCATTCTTCGCAGAATGAACAACCGTGCTATCTGGATGTACATAGGGGTTTTCGGTATTTTCAGCAATGTGGCCATCGCTTCCTATTATTGTTACATGGAAAGCTGGACTATGTCATATGTATATCATTCTATTGCAGGCACGTTTCATGGAATGACGCAAAACAGAGTTGCTGAGTTTTTTAATGATTACCTCGACCTGAATATTTCTACCACCGGTATACCTTTTGAAGCACTCCTCTTTTTCATTCTCTGCCTTGCCTTGAACACGTGGATTCTTAGCAGAGGACTGAGCGGCGGCGTTGAAAAGGCCTCAAAAATAGGCGTTCCTCTGTTGATCGTTTTCGGTATATTCCTTGCCATAAAGGGTATTTCCATGAAAGCCGGTCAGCAGGGCGCCGTCAACGATGGAATAACCGGATTGAACTTCCTGTGGACACCTCATTTCGATTCGCTTACCAATCCTAAAGTCTGGCTGGCAGCAGCAGGACAAATCTTTTTTACTCTCTCCGTTGGTATGGGGTCTATTCAGTGCTACGCTTCCTATCTTAAGAAAAAAGAAGATATTGCAACCAATGCCTTTTCGGCCGGCTTTATGAATGAATTTGTGGAAGTCATTCTTGGAGGTTCCATCATTATACCCATTGCTATCGGGTATTTCGGAGTTGATAAGGTTATTGAACTTACCGGGTTGGGTGGATTGGGGCTGGGTTTCCGTACTATGCCTTTCCTCTTCGAAAACTGGGGTCCTGTAATGGCGACCCTTGCCGGAGTTGCATTTTTCGGACTACTTTTTTTTGCAGGAATTACCTCCTCTCTTGCTATGGGAACACCCGTGGTAAGTTTTCTTCGCGATGAATTTGGATGGAAACGCGAATCAGCTGCCCTGGGTTTCGGAATCCTGATCTTTATTCTGGGAATGCCAACTGTGCTGTTTTTCAAGCAGGGAGTCTTCGATGAGTACGATTACTGGTCAGGTACTGTTTCACTGTTTGTATTTGCTATGTTTGAGTCCATTCTTTTTGCCTGGTTTTTCGGACTTGATAGAGGTTGGGAAGAAATTACCAGGGGATCAGATATCCGTGTTCCGGTTTTCTTCAAATATGTGCTGAAATATGTAACACCGGTTCTTCTGATTGTGGTGTTTGTTGCTTCCCTTATCCGACCAGCCAATGACGATTGGTCGTTGCTGAGTCTGAAAGGATGGCCCCTTCATAACGAAAGTATCATTGCCCAACTGCGCCATCAAGGTATCGGACCAAATAAGGATTATTTCAGCAATTACTACTATGCCGAGTTTGACGGAACAATAACGGATATTCTTAAAAAAGATGGAGGTACTTACCTTCGTCTTGAATCGGGAGTAAAATCGTTGGAATACCGGGTAGGAAGGAATCAACATTTGCTGGTAAAAAAAGGAGACCAGGTTACTGCTGGTATCCCTCTGGTTGAAGGGAAAATCATCAATCGGGTATTCTTTATTGATATGGCAAGGATATTGCTGTTGTCCGTCTTTATTGGGATTACAGTTCTCGTTTTCTTTGCATGGAGAAGAAACAAGGTAAAATACAATCAGAATCTATGAACACCTCTGCTCTGATCATGATGCTTTCGGTATGGCTGCTGGTTTTTAGCTTTACAGCCTATTTTTTTGTCCGTGTTCTGATCGGCGACCGACGCACAAAGAAAAACGGACTGAACGATACTTCAGATAGTGTCTGATCTTCGATAAGAGAAAAAAAATCCGGTGGGTTACACCGGATTCTTCATGGCTCAAAGTAATGGTTATGCTTTGTTGGCACTTCCAAGTACATGCACAATCTTGTGTTTGTATAGTTCTTTCAATGCTTCACGTGCGGGACCAAGATACTTACGAGGGTCAAACTCATCGGGTTTTTCTGCAAATACTTTGCGGATGGCTGCTGTCATGGCAAGACGGCCATCGGAATCGATGTTGATCTTGCATACTGCTGAAGCGGCTGCTCTGCGTAATTGATCTTCAGGAACTCCTGCGGTATTTTCAAGTTTTCCTCCATATTTGTTGATAATGTCAACAATATCCTGGGGAACAGAAGAAGCTCCGTGCAAAACAATCGGGAACCCGGGGATTCGCTTTTCCACTTCTTCAAGGATGTCGAACCTGAGCGGGGGTACCGTTTCACCAGGTTTCAGTTTGAATTTATAAGCACCGTGGGAGGTTCCAATAGATATGGCAAGCGAATCGACCCCGGTCTTACTCACAAAGTCTTCTACTTCTTCCGGTTTGGTGTAATGGGTATGTTCCGAAGAAACTTCGTCTTCAATACCGGCCAGCACTCCTAGTTCCCCTTCAACGGTAACATCATGCTGATGGGCAAATTCAACAACCTGTCGGGTTAGTTTAACATTCTCTTCATAAGGCAAATGGCTACCGTCAATCATCACCGATGAAAAACCGGTTTCAATGCACGATTTGCACAATTCAAACGAATCGCCATGATCAAGATGCAGTACAATCGGAACAGCAAATCCAAGTTCTTTGGCAAATTCAACAGCACCCTGGGCCATGTATCGCAACAAAGTCTGGTTGGCATATTGCCGTGCTCCTTTTGAAACCTGCAGAATAACGGGTGATTTGGTTTCAACACAGGCGGATATAATAGCCTGAAGCTGTTCCATGTTGTTGAAATTAAAAGCCGGAATAGCATAACCGCCGGCCATGGCTTTCTTAAATAATTCCCGTGAATTGACGAGTCCAAGTTCTTTGTAATGTATCATAATTAAGACAATTAAATGGTTAACTGACGTGAGTTGCAAATGTAATCATAAAATCATTACCTGTTGTTCATATCTTTTTTACGCTGTTAGATTAATTTATTTATTAACCTGTTTGTCAATGCAAAAGCTTTGTACATTTGAAAGAAATTTACATTCCATGCCGGAACAATCGGTAACTTTATGCAAAGAACAGATATGGGATCTGGAATGTTCAGGATTTAGCGGAGAATATCTTTTCAGGAAACCACAAAACCCGGATGGTAAAATTGACTGAAAACCGACATACATTTCTTTCCTGTGAGGGGGTTTGGAAATCACTTGGCTATTATACGGGTGCTGATGGAGAAATTTTTACCATTAAAGGCGAATCCTCTATCAGGAAAGAAAAAAGTGAATTGGTTGCCGAAATTAGGTTTTCCTCTATTTCGGGCAATTCAATGATGATAAGTCATAAATTTAAAATTATTCCCGAAGTGAAAAAGGATGATGCCCGTTGGCAGACCGCGCTGATATGCGGAATTCATCTGGATGGCAGAATCATGTATATGAATGAGTACATCTTCTTACTTTATCAGGCCTCCGATTCGGTTTTCTCAGGAGTTGAAAACCTGGAAATGGTCAGTGAAACGCATTACAAAAACCATGGTTACGTATTCATGCATGAGAAGAAAATAGCTGCCTGGATTCTCGATTGGCACAGGGTAGGATAAATTAAATGATCAGAACATTTTTTAATGATCTTTGCGCACCATTTACAGGATTGGTGGCAGGTACAGAGTGAGTATTTATATAGAATAGGTTTTCAATTTTCCTGGAACTTCCGGAGCATCCCTGGAAATTTTACTATTCTCCTGGTTGTTTCATATGTTTAATAACATATTTATTGCAGAAGTGCCAGGTTATTAACTCCCTACATTCGGTTATGAACATTAATAAGAATGAATTCATGCTACACTTTAGGGGAATAATCTGGTCGTTTGTAATTATAATACCAGGCACTAGCCATAGCTAAGCCAACCTAATTATTAATGATTTTTACAGGAGGGCAGAATATTGTCCTCCTGTTTTAATTATAAGTTTATCCTTCATATGAAGTTCATTCAGCGATTGCCCCTGATCCGATAACTTCATCCCCTTGGTACCAGGCAGCAAACTGTCCGGGTGTTATTCCCCTTTGTTTTTCTTTAAAGAGAATGTAAGCGCCTGAGGATGTGAATTTAATGGTAGCTTCCTGCAACGGCTGACGGTATCTTATGCGCACCTGATAGTTTCGGGTACAGCTTCCCTCAGGCATTAAGTCAGCGCGAATCCAATGAATATTCTGGGGAGCAATTCTAAGGCCTCTGCGATATAAACCGGGATGATCATCGCCAACTCCTGTATAAATAATGTTGTTGATGGGATCGGTGGCAAGTACAAAGGACGGCCTGGGTCTGCCACCAATATTGAGACCTTTGTTTTGTCCGATAGTATAGAACCATGCTCCCTTATGTTTTCCGATAATTTTCCCCATCTCGGGGGTATAACGGTAAGGCGTAACTAAAACTTCCGGCTCGTCCTGATGTTCCATTACACCATAAACAGGCGCATCAGCCGGTATTTCAATAATGCTACCCTCCCTGGGTTCCAGTTTCTGCTGAAGAAAGGCTGGCAGATCAACTTTTCCTATGAAACAAATACCCTGGGAATCTTTTCGCTCAGCTGTAGGCAGTCTGTGCTTCCGAGCGATTTCCCGAACCATAGGCTTGGTTAGGTGTCCTAGAGGAAACAATGAACGGGCAAGCTGCTCCTGATGAAGCTGACATAAGAAATAACTCTGATCCTTGTTTTTGTCAATACCTGCAAGCAACCGTATTATCTGCTGTTTTTCTGCCAGGGGTTCTCTCCGGCAGTAGTGGCCTGTAGCAATATAATCTGCGCCTTCTTCGAGGGCTTTCTGAAGAAAAAGGTCAAATTTGATTTCACGGTTGCATAATACATCTGGATTCGGAGTACGACCGGCTGAATATTCAGAGAACATGTAATCCACGACCCGCTCCTTGTATTTTTCACTAAAATCAACCGTCAGAAAAGGAATCTCAAGCCTTCGTGCCACCATTTCGGCAAATAAAAGGTCATCTTTCCATGGGCAGTCGCCTGCCAGGGTCCCCGTGGTATCTTTCCAGTTGATCATGAACAGTCCGGTTACATCGTACCCTTCCTGTTTAAGAAGCAGCGCAGCAACACTTGAATCAACCCCGCCTGAGAGTCCGACAATGACTTTTTTCTTCATGATACCTTGCAAAAAACCGGGGCAAAGATACGAAATATGAAAGGTTTCCTTTTAGGGAAGTCAGGGTTTTGTTTTCAGCAGGGACGCAGGAAAAATTTCCTCATCAACAAACCAGGTGATTTTTGCCTTTCCTTCACGAAGCCGGGATACAGGATAAAGGGATTCCTTGTCAGGATTGCTGAGCAGATCATTCAAAACTCCTTCTTTCGTTTTTCCTGTTGCCATAATTGTCACATTGCGAGCATTATACAGCAATTTCCCTGTCATAGTGATTCTTCTTTGAGCAGTAAGAGGATGAACGGCAACAGCACAGATGGATGCATGATCAAACAAAGAAATTTGATCCGGGAAAATTGATGCTACATGGCCATCTTCACCCATTCCCAACATAATCAGATCGAAGACGGGAACCCCTGAGATCTGCGGTACCAATCGTTGTATCAGATTGCCATATCGGATTGCTTCTGCCTCTGGGTCATGTTCACCGAAAATCCTGTGAATGTTGCCTTCAGGAATGGGAAGCTGATCGAGAAGATAAACCTTTGCCATCAGATAATTGGATTCCGGATGATCAGGTGTTACGCATCGTTCATCGCTCCAGAAGAAATGAATTTTGTTCCATTCAATTTTATTCCGATAGAAATCGCTCAACACGCCGTATGCTGTTTTGGGCGTATTTCCTCCTGCCAGAGCAATATTCATTATGTCTTTTCTGGCAATGACAGATGCGCTCAGTTCCTGAAAAAAACGGGCATATTCAAATGCCAGTTCATTTTGATTTTTATGAACTCTGAATTCACCTAAGGGGGTTGAAATTTTCATACTAATTCCGGATTATAGTTCACAGAAATTATCGCTGTCAGAAAGATTCCGGCACGGGTATCGCCAGGATTCTCCGGGAGAATCGAAAAGATTGTTGACCTCTTCGGGCCCCCATGTGCCTGCAGGATAACCATACAGTTTGGCATCACGGTTGTTATTCCAGTATGTTAGGATGGGATCAATAAATTTCCAGGCTGCTTCCAGAGTATCTCCCCGGGTGTAAAGGGTAGGATCGCTCATCATACAGTCATACAGGAGTCGCTCATAAGCGTCAGGTAGTCGCACCTCAGCCAGATCCTTATAATGAAAATCCATAGCAACTTCCTTAACTTTGAAACCAGCCCCGGGGACCTTCATCCCAAACCTGACCAGAATTCCTTCGTCAGGCTGAATACGGAGGATCAGCTGATTGTGCCGCTGCACCATATTCTGCTCTTCTCCGGAAAAAAGAGCCAGAGGTGCAGCCCTGAAATAAATTACTGCTTCGGTTACGCGGGTAGGCATTCTTTTGCCGGTTCGTATATAAAAAGGAACTCCTGCCCACCTCCAATTGTCGATGTACATCTTAAGTGCTACAAAGGTTTCAGTACGCGACTCAGGATCTACGTGAGGTTCTTCACGGTAGCCCTTAACGGGATTTCCACGGATAAAAGAACCGACATATTGTCCGCGAATGACGTAATTTTCAATTTCTTCTTCCTTATAAGATTTTATGGAATTGAAGACTTTAGCAATTTCCGATCGGATCGCTTCAGCATCCATCGATGAGGGAGGTTCCATGGCTATGATCCCGGTGAGCTGCAGCAGATGATTCTGTACCATGTCCCGTAAAGCCCCGGCTTTGTCATAGTACCTGCCTCTGTTTTCCACACCCAGGTTTTCTGCTGCCGTTATTTCAACTTTGTCAATATAGTTGCGGTTCCAAAGCGGTTCAAATATACCATTGGAAAACCTTGTAACCAGCAGATTCTGAACAGTTTCTTTTCCCAGATAGTGATCAATCCGATAAATTTGTCTTTCGTCGAAAAATTTCCGTAGATATGCATTCAAATCCCTGGCCGAGGCCAGATCCATGCCAAAAGGCTTTTCAATGACGATCTTTCGTTCTGCAGAATTTCCAGAGGACTGATTGAGCCTCTGGGATGCCAGATTTCCCGGAATTACATGATACAGCTCTGGAGGAGTGGCAAGGTAGAAAATGTAGTTTCCTGAAACATTGTAACGAAAATCAAGATCCAGTAGTCGCTCTCTCAACAATACATATTCTGATTCGTTGAGCGGATCAATCGATAGATAGTGAAGATGCTGGAGAAAGGAATCCATTTTTCCCCTGCATTCAGGAACTTCAGTTTTTTTGCTCAATGGACCTTCCATGGCCTTTTCCCTGAAACTGTGATCATTAAGCTGGGTTCGGCCTGTTCCAAGTATTCCAAATCCTTCAGGTAACATATCACGGCAGTATAACTCAAATAACGCCGGCAGAAGTTTACGGATGGTCAGATCACCCGAAGCCCCGAAAATCACTATGATTAAATTTACTGGAATTACCATATGATTAAAATTTCCGGTATGTGACATCCTCTAAAAGTTGACAAATGTAATTTATTGTCTGCAATTTGAGGTAAAATCATTCTGCACACCTATATATTCGTTTGTTTTCGTCAATTCCCGGACGATCATCACTATATGACACTTTCCATCAGAATGTACTCATTTCCCATGAGTCCTTGTTATGAAATAACCAATCCTCACATCCAGGAAATCAGCAACATGCCTGTGCGCTTTAAGATCAACTCCTCCAAATATGTGATTGGTGAACTGAAAGATGAGTCCATAACGCTGGTAAACCGGATCTTTTGGTTTAGTTGGGCTGTAGATGTAGAATCCAAGTTTTTGATAAAAGGTAAAGCGGCCTATCAGAAGATGATGTCCTGCAAGTATTCCTGCGCGATTAAAGTCATTTTGCACCCCATTTCTCCGGTTTATCTCCCTTAGCGAATAATCGGTAACCCATTCAGCCCCTGCACTCCAGGAATTAATCCTGGCAAATTTCTTCCGCATTTCAAGCAAAGCGACGCCAACCGGGTAACGCTGTTTTTCATTATGTGAAACAGTTTTGCCGGTGGCAGCAATCATACAATACAACTGAAGAAAGGAAGGATAAAGCTCCGTTCTTTTCTTTTCTCTTTCTGGCAGAGAATGCGGCCTGACAAAATATTCTGCTCCAAGACTGAGGGTAGGATAATTAATCCCTTTATTAGGTTCTTTGATACCTCCGTTTGAAATATGATTATAATGTCCGGAAACTTTCAATGATAAATTGTTATTTACCTTCCAGTTGGCAGACAAACTTACCTGCAAAGGAAAGCTTATCTTTGAACTGTAAAAAAGATTTAAAGGATTGGATACAGGATCATACGGCGTGTCAAGGTAGGTTAATCCAAGAGCTGCCCTGTAGGAAAAATGGATTTTCCTTTGCAGGCTGAAGCCAGGCTCAATAAAGTACATTAAAGAAAAGGCATGTCCAAGGATTTCCCGATTGTCAAAATCGGTGAACGAAAAACTGATTCCGCTTTCCGGATAACAGTAGCAATAATCCCAGGCTCTCTTTCCCAGAAGTAACCAACCGACATCAATGGCAAATCCTCTGGGTCGAGAATAAGATATACTTCGTATCGACTCAGAATGAGGAATAATAAATCCATAATCGATTTTTGTACCAATGAAAAATGGATTGGTCATGCTTTCGCTTTGTGCAAACGTTTCAAAGTCCTGAAACGAAATAAGAAACAGAAAAAAAATATCCACGTACCAGAACTTGCTTCTAATATGTTTCATTCTTTATTCTGAGTATAAGAATGACTCTTTTTAATCCCAATTTATTCATTAAAAGTTCTTTAAGAGAACAAACGAATGAATTAATTGGGGTTATCCCGATATTAGAAAAACCAACTATCAGGTGAATTGAAAATTCAACTGAAAGATAGGTTTTTCGTAATCGCAATCCATTAGAAAAATTTCTAATACATTGTTTGGGTTAATTCAACTGGCAACTAATACAAAAAAAACGGATTTATCTGACATAATGATTATTTTTCTTAAATTTCCTTAATAACTATAAGAATTTTGTTTAATTTTTATAAATAATAAATAAACAAAAATTTTGATTTTGTAAACAAATCAGGTATAGGCATTGTTATTATCGAAAATCATAAGCTCTCATGCCGTGGATAAAATACATTCGAAACTCAATACCAAATCGGAAGAATACCTGAACAACAGGCATGCATTTTTACAGCACCTGGAGATTTTCAAACAAAGGCTTGGTAAGGTGTATGACAGAAGCCGGGAAGAATCTGTTCAGCGTCATATTAAACGGGGGAAGCTTCTGCCAAGGGAACGGATTGATCGCCTGATTGACAGGGGAAGTTTTTTTCTGGAGTTATCGCCTTTTGCTGCATGGGATCAGTATAACAATGATTTTCCTTCGGCAGGTATCATAACAGGTATTGGTCTGGTACACGGAAGGGAAACAGTTATTGTGGCCAACGATGCAACTGTTAAAGGAGGAACCTACATACCGGAAACCATTCGGAAACATATTCGTGCACAGGAAATTGCAATGAACAATCATTTGCCTTGTGTTTATCTCGTAGACTCCGGGGGTGTGTTCCTCCCTGAACAGGCCCGGGTATTTCCTGACAGGGATCATTTTGGCAGGATATTTTACAATCAGGCACGCATGTCGGCTTTGGGCATCCCTCAGATTGCCGTAGTAATGGGTTCGAGCACAGCCGGAGGCGCTTATGTTCCAGCTATGTGTGATGAAACAATTATGGTACGCAATCAGGCTGCTGTATTTCTTGGTGGTCCGCCACTGGTAAAAGCCGCGACCGGTGAAGATGTTACGGCAGAAGAATTAGGAGGTGCTGATATTCATACTTCACGATCAGGTGTTGCTGATTATCTTGCGGAAAATGAAAAACATGCATTGGATCTTTGCAGGGATATTCTGGCCAACAGAAAAAATGGTTCTCGGCAGAGCGTTGAACAGATTTCTCCGGAAGAACCTGCTTATGATCCTTCTGAGCTTTATGGCGTCATTCCTTCAGACCTCCGGAAAGCTTTTAATCCATATGAAGTCATTGCCAGGATTGTTGATGGTAGCCGGTTTCACGAATTTAAAGCCAGGTATGGCACAAGCATAGTTACCGGCTTTGCCCGGATTATGGGTTATCCGGTGGGAATTATTGCAAACAACGGAATTCTTTTTTCTGATTCGGCTCTTAAAGCAACCCATTTTATTGAACTCTGTAAGAATCGGTTTATACCATTGATTTTCCTTCAGAATATTGCCGGATTTATTGTCGGAAAAGAATATGAACAGGCGGGTATCGCTAAGGACGGAGCCAAAATGGTTCATGCTGTTGCTACAGCAAATGTTCCCAAATTTACAGTGATCATAGGCCGGTCATACGGTGCAGGAAATTATGCGATGTCTGGACGAGCCTTTGAACCAGAGCTGCTCTTTATGTGGCCCAATTCTGAAATTGGAGTGATGGGAGGAGAACAGGCTGCCAAAGTCCTTACCATGGTTAAAGAAGATCAGATGCGGGCTAAAGGATTGGTTTTGTCCGCTGAAGAAAAGGAAAAAATGGAAGAAGAAATCCGTAGCCGTTACCAGAAGGAAAATTCAGCCTGGTTTTCTACATCCAGGCTCTGGGATGATGGGATTATTGATCCAGTATTCACCAGGCAATATATCGCTTCAGGAATTCGTATGACTTTAAATCGTAAATGGGATCAACCATCCAATGGAATCTACCGAATGTAGTTTAAATGAAAATACCATGGCTTTTCCATACAAAACACTCAGGTTAACAAAAGAAAACAGCGGGATCTATCGCCTTGTCCTCAACAGACCAGAAGTAAAGAATGCTCTTAACAGGACTATGCTTGCTGAAATGACAGAGGCAGTAATGGATGTTCAGGAAGATGAGGCTACTCGGGCACTGGTTATTGACCATGAAGGGGATACCTTTTGTGCCGGAGCAGATCTGTATGATTTGTCAAAATTAGAGAGCAGAGAAGAGGCACTACAGTATGCCCGATTGCTGTTTGATCTTCTTGATTTGATAGAAAAATCACCCTTTCCTGTTATTGTTACTGCCCGTGGAAATATTTATGGTGGAGGTATTGGACTGCTGGCTGCAGCTGATATAACCTTTCTTACCGAAAATTGCCGGCTATGCTTTAGTGAAGTTAAAATCGGTATGGTACCTGCTGTTATTTCCGCATTTGTACTGAAAAAAATATCATCAGGAAGAGCCCGCGAACTTATGTTATCAGTCAGGGAATTTAAAGCAAATGAAGCACTGGAATATGGTCTTGCTTCCTTTGTCCTTCCGGCAGATCAATTGCAGCAGCAAGTCAACCTGTATCTTCAGACTCTGGTTGCAAATAAACAAAAGGCGCTTGCAGAATGTAAAAAAATGATATTTACCGCATCCCGTATTACATGGCTTGGAGCTGCCAGGGACTTTACTACCGGAGTCTTTGCCGATATGTTGTTGAATCAGGATGCCCGGGAATCAATCAAGTCCTTTCTTTCTGCCAAAAAAATGAAAGGGCAAAACAAGACACAAAAAAATAATCCGAGATGAATTCAATACACAATATACGGAAAGTACTGATTGCAAACAGAGGAGAAATTGCCGTGCGCATTGCACACACCCTGAGAAAACTGGGAATTGTTTCAGTTGCCGTTGCTTCATATGATGAGTCTGATGCATTACATGTGCGTGTAGCCGATGAAAAAGTAATCCTTGAAGGAACCAGTCTTTTTGAAACATATCTCAATTGGGAGAGGTTGGTACAAATTGCACAGGATTTGCATTGCGATGCTGTTCATCCGGGCTATGGTTTTCTTTCAGAAAACGCACAGTTTGCGGATTTATGCGAACAAAAGGGTATTCTCTTTATCGGACCTGCTTCCGGAACTATACATACCATGGGAAATAAGTTAATGGCGAGGCAAATGGCTGAAAAACTTGGTATTCCGGTGCTTCGTTCCGTTCAGGGAACGCCCGATGAGTTAGCCGGTAAGGCTAAAAATATTCCTTTCCCTGTTATGATAAAGGCAGCAGCTGGAGGGGGAGGAAAAGGTATGCGGATTGTTACTGCCCCAGTCTTCCTTGAAGATGCTGTTCAGGCAGCATCTCGTGAAGCTTATGCTTACTTCAAAGATCCTACCGTATATCTTGAACAATTCCTTCCGCAGGCAAAGCATATTGAGGTACAGGTTTTGGGTGACGGAAAGGGAAATGTGGTCCATCTCTGGGAGCGTGAATGCAGTATACAACGTCGCCATCAAAAATTAATCGAGGAATCTCCCTCGCCTTCACTCACCTCTGAAGTGCGGGAGAAAATCTGTAATGCCGCAGTCACTCTTGCATCAGCTGCCAATTACAGAAGCGCTGGTACCGTCGAATTTCTTTATTCAGGATATGGCGAGTTCTATTTTCTCGAAATGAATACCCGAATTCAGGTTGAACATCCTGTTACCGAAGCTGTTACTGGTATTGATCTTGTTGAAGCTCAGATTATTATTGCTGAATCAGGTCAACTTCCCTTTTCCCAGCAGGAAATTTCATGTAAAGGCCATGCAATCGAAGCCAGGGTATATGCCGAAAATCCCGCTGAAAATTTTATCCCTTCACCCGGTTATATCGCTTTTTATAAAGAACCTGATATGCAGGGAATACGCATAGATTCATCTATTGATAGGCCTTCAGAAATTTCACCTTTCTATGATGCAATGATTGCTAAGGTAATCGCCCATGATAAAAGTCGTGACGAGGCGATACGCCGACTCGATGCCGGACTCAATGATTATGTTATATTAGGTATTCAGCATAACATTCTTTATCTCTCAGGCATACTTAATCATCCCGATTTCAGAAATGGTTCCTTCCATACTGATTTTTGTGAGCGCTATTCCCCTAAAATTATTTCTTCGGTTGTGTCACCACCGCCCAAAGAGATTGTTGCCGCCGGATTGATTCTCGGTTGGTTTTTTCTCTCAATACAGGAAAAAAATCCTATGATGACCGATCAAATTGTTCCCCGGTTGTTTTCTGTTTTTCGTTTAAGAATTTCCAATGAAGATGTAACAGTTTCTGTTTATTTTGGTACAAATGGCATTGAATTCAAAATGAACAGCAACGTGTTCATTCCTTCATGGAGCATTTCTGATCAATCAATCGAAATAATTTCTGACGGAGTTAAATATAAGATTTATATGAGTGATCCTGCCGCGCAAAAGGTATGGATGCAGGTGAATGGTTTCCCATTGACAACAGCTTTTTTGGCCAATTTGGAGCAGGAAGAGATTCAGGTTACCGGCAAAGAGAATCTGAATGGCAGCGAACTGATAAATGCCCCGCTTCATGGGAAAATAGTTAAGGTTTTTGTGAAAGAAAATCAGGAAGTTGCACCCGGTGATCTTTTGGTGGTGCTTGAAGCCATGAAAATGGAAAATCAGATTCATGCCACGTCTCCCGGGAGGGTTGAAGAGATATTCGTCAGGCAAGGTATGCAGGTGAGTCGGAATGAACCATTGGTCAGAATTGGAAATCGTGTATAAATGTCAAATTAATTTTTTATGAAGTATCCTTATTTTAATGATGTACATGAAAACCTTCGTAATGAGGTCAGGGAATTTGCAGAAAGGGAGGTTCGTCCCATGGCAGCCGAACTTGATGAAAAGGAAGAATTCTCAGAAGAACTTACCCGCAAAATGGGAAGAAATGGCTGGTTTGGAATTTTTTTACCGCAGGAATACGGTGGTCGCGGAATGGATTATCGTTCCCTGGTACTGGTAGTAGAGGAACTGGCCAGGATTGATTCCTCACAGGCAGCAACAGTCGCTGCGCATAATTCCCTGGGTATTGGTCCTATTTATCAGTTCGGCACTCCCGAACAGAAAAAGAAATACCTTCCAAAACTTTGCTCCGGCGATTATGTGTGGGCTTTCGGCCTTACTGAGGAGGATGCCGGTTCGGATTCTCGGGCAACAAAATCTACTGCTGTATTAAAAGACGGCTATTGGGAACTGAATGGATCTAAAATGTTCATTTCCAATGCAGCTTCTCCCATGTCGGCGGGAGCTTCACTTCAGGTAGTTACAGGTACCAATGAAACAGGAGAAAAGGAACTATCAGTTATTCTTGTTGATCGTGATACTCCCGGATATCTTCCTGAGAAAATCAGAGGAAAAATGATGTGGCGGGCAGTTGATAATGCCCGTATTGTCATTAACAACTGCCGGGTTCCTGCCGAAAACCTTCTGGGAGAAAGAGGCAAAGGTTCTCATATTATGTTGCAAACGCTGGATTCAGGTCGTTTAACTATTGGCGCTGTAGCTTTGGGCCTTGCCAGAGGTGCTTTTGAAATGGCACGTGATTACGCAAATAAGCGGGTTCAGTTTGGTAAACCAATTGCACGCTTCCAGGCTATTGCTTTTAAACTCGCTGATATGGCCACCCGTATCGAAGCAGCTGCTAACCTGCTGTATCATGCTGTATGGCTTAAGGACAACGGTCAGCCCTTCGGAAAAAACTCTGCAATGGCTAAACTATACTGCTCTGAAGTTGCCAGATATGTTGTGAACGAAGCCCTCCAGATTCACGGAGCATATGGTCTGATGAAATCAAACGATATTGAACGCTTTTATCGCGATCAGCGTATTCTCGAAATTGGTGAGGGAACTTCCGAAATTCTGCGTTTGGTTATTTCAAGGCAATTAGGAATTTAACTAGAATCTTTTCCAATGGAAGATAGAAAAAAAGATCACATCGAGCTTGCTTTCAGTTCACGTACTGAAGCAAAACTCGTTGATCAGCGCTTTTATTATGAACCTTTGTTAGCGGCTCATCCACCCGATCAGGTTAAGCCGTTCGAGTTTCTTGGCCGGATGATTCGTGTTCCTATATGGGTCTCAAGTATGACGGGTGGAATAGAACTGGCGCGCGGAATCAATACAAACCTGGCCCGTGCCTGCCATGATTTTGGAATGGGCATGGGACTTGGCTCCTGCCGGATCATCCTCAGAGACAATCAATATTTCGATGATTTTAACATGCGGCCGGTGATTGGTCCCGACCTACCGCTTTGGGCTAATCTGGGAATAGCTCAGGTTGAACAGCTTGCTGCAGAAGGAGAACTGTATCTTATCTCAGAACTCGTAAAGCGACTGGAAGCTGATGGAATCATTGTTCACGTCAATCCCATGCAGGAATGGCTTCAGCCTGAAGGAGACAGAATATCGGTTCCACCGGTCGAAACAATTCAACGTCTTCTTGATAAAACAAACCTTCAGATTATTGTTAAAGAAGTAGGGCAGGGGATGGGTCCGGAAAGCCTGAAACAACTCCTTCACCTGCCACTTGCCGGTATCGAATTCGGCGCATTTGGTGGTACCAATTTTGCATCGCTCGAATTACAGCGTGCCACCGATTCTGCCCGTGAACTCTTTTCTCCTTTTGCTTTGGTTGGGCATACCGCCGCTGAGATGCTCAGCTTTGTGAATCATATTGTGCAGTCTGATTCCGGTGTCAGAACAAAACACCTTATCATTTCAGGTGGAATCGGAAATTTTCTCGATGGTTACTTTCTGGTGAGAAATTCAGTTTTACCGGCAGTCTATGGTCAGGCTTCAGCTATGCTAAAATTTGCCCGCACAGGCTATGAACCTTTGTATGATTTTATCTCCTCACAAGTAAAAGGACTTGCTCTTGCTGAAGCATACCTGCATCCCCGTCCTCTTGCGTCAGAAAATATATAAATGCAACGACTAATGTTTGAAGGTTTTTCCCGACTTTCGCAGGACGAAAAACTGAGGATCATCGCATCCCTCATCCCTGATTTTCCTGAAATGGAAAGTCTACTCAAGAGTTTTCGTCATGGTGATCCTGACGTGCAAAGGATTATTGATGAAATAGCCGAAAATACCATCAGCAACTATCATCTGCCCTTCGCCGTAGCCCCCAATTTTTTAATTAACGGAAAAGAATACATTGTTCCTATGGTTACAGAAGAAAGTTCTGTTGTGGCCGCAGCAGCTTATGCTGCAAGGTTCTGGGCGAAAAACGGAGGATTTCATGCACGTATTGTTTCCGACAGTAAAACAGGACAAATTCATTTCCTGTGGAAAGGGGAGCATAAGGATCTTACTGAGAAAAGTCTTTTTCTGGATGGGTTTTTGCGGGAGAAGACTTCCGATTTAACAGGCAAAATGGAAAAAAGAGGAGGCGGGATACGGACAATTCAAATTCTGAGAAACCATGAAATTGGTGTTGATTATTATCAGATGTTGGTAACATTCGGCACAGCCGATGCCATGGGAGCCAATTTCATAAATTCCGTACTGGAACGCATGGCACTCGTACTGAAAGATTTTTTCGGATATCATTTTCCTCATCTGCCGGAACCTGAGATTATTATGGCAATTTTGTCGAATTACACTCCTGAATGTATGGTCGAGGTGGAAATTTCAGCCCCTTTCTCTGCTTTTGAATCCATATCCGCTGGATTTTCTCCTGCTGTTTTTGTTGACCGATTTGTTCTTGCTATCGATATCGCAAAAAAGGATGTATTTCGGGCTGTAACGCATAACAAAGGAATTATGAACGGAGTTGATGCAGTTGTGTTGGCTACCGGTAATGATTTCAGAGCTGTGGAAGCCGGGGTCCATGCCTGGGCTTCAAGAAACGGAAGGTACGAAAGTCTTTCCAATGCCAGAGTTGAAAGGGATGAACTGATCGTAAACCTGTCTTTACCTTTGTCTTTGGGGACAACAGGAGGATTAACTTCCCTGCATCCATTGGCAGCCTTTTCTATAAAGCTTCTTGGAAATCCTTCTGCTCTTGAACTGATGCAGATTGCCGCCGCAGTTGGCATGGCCAGTCATTTTTCTGCCATCAGGGCTCTTGTAACTACAGGCATTCAAAAAGGACACATGAAAATGCACCTGAACAATATCCTTCTGAAATTAAATGCAACTCCTGAAGAAAAGCAAAAGGCAGAAACGTATTTTCATGAACGCACCATTTCATATACTGCTGTTCAGGACTTTATCGAAAACCTTCGTAAAATGTACTGAATATGCTGGAGTTTAGATCTCACGGAAAATTTCTTATTACCGGTGAATATCTGGTTCTGAAAGGAGTTCCTGCACTCGCTGTTCCTCTCAGAACAGGACAAAAACTGACCATCAATCCGTCATCTGAAAAGAATTCTCTTCTGTGGGAGTCTTTTTTTAACGGGAAACTCCGTTTTACCTGTGTGATGGAAATTAACCCGTTGCGTATTTTGGAAACATCTGACATGGAAGTTGCCGGAAGGCTTTTGAAAATATTCTATCTGGCTCGACAGATAAATCCTGCATTTCTTGAAAAGGAAGCCTCCTTTCATATTGTTTCAGAGGCCGATTTTGAGCCCGGTTGGGGAATGGGAAGCAGTTCAACACTTATTTCCAATATTGCTTACTGGGCCAACGTTGATCCTTTTCGACTGAATGCTCCTGTTTTTAATGGTTCAGGTTATGATATCCTTTGCGCCAGAGCATCCGGACCACTTATTTACAGGTTGAGTGGCAATAAACCCCTTGCCCGGCTTGTTTCTTTCAGACCATCTTTTGCAGATCAAATTTATTTTGTGTATACCGGTTCCAAAGCCAATACCCGGAGCAGCCTGCAGATGCACCTGGAATCAGTTATGTCCGCTCCTCAGTCAATGCTGGATGAGATTGCCGGACTTGCGGATCTTTTTGTATCAGCGAGTGACATCAACGAATTTGAAGAGTGCATGTACATTCACGAAAAGCTTATCGGAAAGATACTGGGGAAGACTCCGATTAAAGAAGAACGATTCCCTGATTTTCCCGGGCAGATTAAATCTCTCGGAGCATGGGGTGGAGATTTTATCATGGTAACCTGGAAGGATGACTTTTTTTCTCTGCACTCCTATATGCGGAAGAAAAATGCTGGACCTGTCTTTCTATTTAATGAACTGATTCTAAATGATGAATAAAATGATGAGTCGTCCGCTGGTTTTTTCTGGAAAAGTTTCGTGGCGTAGCCCTTCCAACATTGCACTGATAAAATACTGGGGTAAAAAGCCCGGACAGATCCCGGCAACACCTTCACTAAGTATAACGCTGAGTAAGTCATATACACAATGTACTATCACTTACGATTTTAATCCTGAACGAACCCGTCCTGAACTGATGCTCTATTTCAATAGTCAACCTGCCCCGGAAAATTTCACTTTCAAAACGATGAATTTCATTCATAATTTGGAGGAAATTTTTGCTCCTCTGCGTCACTTCAGTTTTTCCATGCATACCTTCAATTCATTTCCGCATTCCGCTGGTATCGCATCTTCAGCATCGTCAATGAGCGCCATCGCCCTTTGTATTGCTTCAATACTTACCGAAACTGGCTATTTGCCTTCAGACGGTGATTTTTATCAGACTGCTTCCTCCCTGGCCAGACTGGGATCAGGAAGTGCGGCACGTTCGGTGTATGGTGGATACAGCTTATGGGGAAAAACTCCTCTCGTGGAAAATAGCTCTGATGAATATGCCATTCCGTTAAATCACAGAATCCACCCGATTTTTATGGACTATGGCGATGCGATTCTGGTTCTCAGTTCGGCCACGAAAGAAGTTTCCAGTTCGTCCGGACATGCGCTGATGCAGGCACATTATTTTAGTGAGGGGAGGATAAGGCAGGCTATGGAACGTATTGAATCATTGCTGGGTGCACTCAGTAAGGGTGAGGAACAGAAATTCACAGAGATTGTCGAAAACGAGGCGCTTACTTTACATGCACTAATGATGAGTTCTGAGCCTGGATTTTTTCTATTTCAACCTGAAACCATTTCGGTTTTGAGGAAAATTAAAGAATTCAGGGCGCAGACTATGCTTCCAATCACATTTACCATCGATGCTGGGCCCAATGTCCATCTGCTGTATCCTATGAGGAACAGAAAGGAAGTATTGCAGTTCATAGCTGCTGAACTTGAACCTTTGTGTGAAAACAGGCAGTGGATTGACGACGAAATCGGTAAGGGACCTGTAAAATTATCGATCGAGGTATGAAATTTTCTCAGGAAATATTCTATGCAAAACTCCTGCTATTTGGAGAGTATAGTGTTATCTGCGGCTCAATGGCGCTTTCGGTGCCATTCAGTCATTTCACGGGCGAACTCAGCTTTCTCGGGAAGGAGAGATATACCGATTATGATTTTGCTGTGAGTTCTAATAACTTATTAAAGGAGTTCTTCAATAAGCTGACAATAAGTAACGTCGGTAGTTCCATCCTTAATTTGAAGGCGTTTGAAAAGGATCTTGCCAAAGGATTATTTTTTGAATCTACAATACCGCAGGGATTTGGGCTCGGCAGTTCGGGAGCTCTTACTGCGGCTGTTTATACCCGTTATGCTGTTAATCGAATACCATTCACAAGAAACCTTTCAGACGATGCAATTAAAAATCTCCGGCATATTTTTTCCCTGCTGGAGAGTTTTTTTCATGGAACCAGTTCGGGTATTGACCCTTTGAGTTCCTATATTAGACTGCCTTTACTGGTCCTTCCTGGAAATGTAATCCGCATTACATCGGTACCAAGAAACAGGGATTACGGGAAAGCAGGAATCTTTTTGCTGAATACAGGCCTGGCCAGGAAAACCCAGAATCTGGTAGAAAGTTTTCTGATGCAATGCAAACAGGATAAAGCGTTTGGCAAAATGATTGCCCGGGAGTACTTACCCCTGACTAATCTATGCATACTTTCTCTAATAGAAGGGAATGTGAAAAATTTTACCCGGCATCTGAAAATACTTTCTTCCTACCAGCTTCTTCATTTCCACCCAATGATACCTAAGGGTTTTGAAGATGTCTGGGAATCAGGTATCAATAGGAAGCTTTTTTACCTGAAATTGTGCGGAGCCGGAGGGGGAGGATTTCTTCTGGGGTTTGCGAAAAACATTGATGCCGCTCTGCATTGGCTTTCGGAAAGAAATTTTGATACTATCACTGTATTCAGGAGTCAGTAATAGGGTGTTGTTAAAAAAGCAAAAACAGCAACAGGATAAACCCAGTGCTGTTTTAGATGGTGAACCCGGAGGGACTCGAACCCCCAACCTTCTGATCCGTAGTCAGATGCTCTATCCAATTA